>NZ_DCLI01000021.1:0-233 GCF_002320975.1 Clostridium sp. UBA1652 | reverse complement strand
CCACTACCCGCTCCAATAAAAACTTGAAAGTTTTTATGTAACATAATATGCGTTTTTAGCTCAGCTGGATAGAGCAACGCCCTTCTAAGGCGTGGGCCAGGGGTTCGAATCCCTTAAAACGCACCATTTGCACCATTAGCTCAGTTGGTAGAGCACCTGACTCTTAATCAGGGTGTCCCCGGTTCGAACCCGTGATGGTGCACCAAAAAACATGGTGGACGTAGTTCAGTTGG
>NZ_DCLI01000003.1:0-14744 GCF_002320975.1 Clostridium sp. UBA1652 | reverse complement strand
CCATTTTTATTTTCCTCCTTAATAAGGTCAAATTTAGAATAACTTATTTTAAAAGCCATTAAGCTCTTTTTCCTGCTATTTGCTCTTGAATATTCTTTGGAACTTCCTCATAATGATCAAATACCATTGAGTAAACTCCTCTACCTTGAGTTCTTGATCTCAAAGTAGTTGCATAACCAAACATTTCTGAAAGTGGAACGAATGCTCTAACTACTTGAGCACCATTTAATGCTTCCATACCTTCAATTCTTCCTCTTCTTGAGTTTATGTCTCCAATTACGTCACCCATATACTCTTCTGGCATAGTAACTTCAACCTTCATTGATGGTTCAAGTAATACTGGACTTGCTTTTGACATCGCATTTTTAAACGCCATAGATCCCGCAATCTTAAATGCCATTTCTGAGGAGTCAACTTCATGGTAAGATCCATGAACTAACTTAATCTTAAAGTTGATAACTGGATATCCTGCTATGATACCATTTTTTGAAGCTTCTTGTATTCCATTATCTATTGCTGGAATGTATTCTCTTGGAATAGCTCCTCCAACTACAGCATTTTCAAATACATATTCACCTTCAGTAGGTTCCATTTCAATTACACAGTGACCATATTGACCCTTACCACCTGATTGCTTAGCGTATTTAGCTTCCGCTTTAACAGCAGATCTAATTGTTTCTTTGTAAGCAACTTGTGGAGCCCCTACGTTACACTCAACTTTAAATTCTCTTGTAAGTCTATCAACAATTATTTCTAAGTGTAATTCACCCATACCTGCAATAATTGTTTGACCAGTTTCTTCATCAGTCCAAGTTCTGAATGATGGATCTTCTTCAGCTAACTTAGCTAATGCTAACCCCATCTTCTCTTGGCTTGCTTTTGTTTTAGGTTCAATAGCTACATTTATAACTGGTTCTGGGAATTCCATAGATTCAAGTATTATTGGATTGTTTTCATCACATAAAGTATCACCTGTAGTAGTGTTCTTTAATCCAATAACAGCTCCTAATTCACCAGCTTCTAGCTCTTGAACTTCTTCTCTTGTATTTGCGTGCATTTTTACAAGTCTTCCAACTCTTTCTTTTTTGCCCTTAGTTGAGTTAAGAACATAAGAACCACTACGCATTACTCCAGAATATATTCTTGTAAATGCTAACTTACCAACAAATGGGTCAGTAGCAATTTTAAATGCTAATGAAGACATTGGAACTTCGTCTGAAGCCTCTCTTGAATCTTCTTCACCATCTAAAGAAGTACCTTGAACTGGTGGTATATCTAATGGTGATGGTAAGTAATCAACAACTCCATCAATCATTAATTGCACACCTTTGTTTTTATATGAAGATCCACATATACATGGAACTATCTCATTTGCTATAGTAGCTTTTCTTAAAGCTGCTTTTAACTCATCAACAGTTATTTCTTCACCATCTAGGTATTTCATCATTAATTCTTCATCAGTTTCAGCTATTGCTTCAATTAAAGCTCCTCTATATTCTTCAGCTTGATCCGCTAAGTCTGCAGGTACATCTTCTTCTCTAACATCCTTACCTAAATCATCATAATATACTTCAGCTTTATTTTTAATAAGATCAACAATACCTTTGAAGTTTTCTTCTGATCCAATTGGGATTTGTATTGGAACTGCATTAGCTTTTAATCTATCTCTAACTGTATTAATACATCTAAAGAAATCAGCACCAGTAGCATCCATTTTATTTACATAAATCATTCTTGGAACACCATACTTATCCGCCTGTCTCCAAACAGTTTCAGTTTGAGGTTCAACACCAGATTTAGCATCAAGAACAGTTACTGCTCCGTCTAGTACTCTTAGTGATCTTTCAACCTCTATCGTAAAGTCTACGTGTCCTGGTGTATCTATAATATTCAATTCATGATCTTTCCATACACATGTTGTAGCAGCAGAAGTAATTGTTATACCTCTTTCTTGCTCTTGAACCATCCAGTCCATAGTAGCTGCTCCTTCATGAACTTCACCAATTTTATGGCTTCTTCCTGTATAGAATAATATACGCTCAGTAGTTGTTGTTTTACCAGCATCTATATGAGCCATTATTCCAAAATTACGGAATTTGTCTAAAGGATATTTTCTAGCCATGAAATTTCCTCCTCTCAAATTGTGTTTTTTAAATTAGATAAAACTGTTTTGGCATTAGCCAAAACAGTTTTGAAATTAGTATCTGTAATGAGCAAATGCTTTATTAGCTTCAGCCATTTTGTGAGTATCTTCTCTCTTCTTAACAGCTGCTCCAGTATTATTAGCTGCATCCATTAATTCTCCAGCTAATTTTTCTCTCATGTACTTTTCGCCTCTTTTTTTAGTTGCGATAAGTAACCATCTTAAACCTAAAGTCTGTCTTCTTTCTGGTCTAACTTCTATTGGAACTTGATAGTTAGCTCCACCTATTCTTCTTGCCTTTACTTCTAGTAATGGCATTATATTATTCATTGCTGCCTCGAATACTTCTAATGGGTCTTTACCTGTTTTTTGTTCAATAGTTTCAAAAGCTCCGTAACACACTTTTTGTGCTACCCCTTTTTTACCATCTTCCATTATACTGTTGATTAATTTTGTTACAACCTTTGAGTTGTAAACTGGATCTGCTAATACATCTCTTTTAGATATATGTCCTTTTCTTGGCACTTTTCTTCCCTCCTTAACAATCTTAGTTTAAGTTCATTGGTACTCGACTCATTTGCCGTAAAGTGCGCTGCTCCTGCAGTATATATTAAAGATTTTTCTTTATCTATGTAAATGCTGAAGGCATTGCACTAAATTACCATATTATTTTTTCTTTGGTCTCTTTGCACCATACTTTGATCTTGCTTGCATTCTGTTAGCAACTCCTGCAGAATCAAGAGCTCCTCTAACAATATGATATCTAACACCTGGAAGATCCTTAACTCTACCACCTCTTATAAGAACAACGCTGTGCTCTTGTAAGTTGTGACCTACTCCTCCGATATAAGCTGTTACTTCGTAACCGTTAGTTAATCTAACTCTTGCTATCTTTCTTAGAGCTGAGTTTGGTTTCTTTGGAGTCGTAGTTTTAACTACTGTACATACTCCTCTTCTTTGTGGACATTCCTTTAGTGCTGGTGCAGTTGATTTAGTAACAACTGTCTTTCTACCTTTTCTTACTAATTGGCTAATAGTTGGCATGGTTTCACCTCCTGATTTTTTCACTTATCTATATAAATTAGATAATTGCGTTATTCAAGCATTAAAGCAGATGTTGCACCTACTTCTATGCTACACATTTTGCCTAAATCCCTCATGGTGTCAACATAATTAATTTGAATGTTTTTTTCTGTGGCTAATTCTATTAAAGGTAAAATTAACCTTTCATCTGAATCTTTAGCTACATATAACTTTGTACCGGAACCATTTTTCATAGCTTTAGCACATTGTTTAATCCCAATAAGTTTTTTCCCTATCAGTCTGTCTATCATGAAATCCCCCCAATTATATAGAACATGGGCAAAGTTTAGAAAACTTTGCTCATGTAATCATGTAGACAAATGTATACTATACAGTAGCTTACAAATCACACAAAGTTTATTTTATCATCTAAGCATACACATGTCAATAATATTGATTGTTTAATCTTCAATAGCAATTTCATCTATTTCATCTGCAATATTATCCTCAGTATTGAGTTTTACTGTTCTATATCTTAACATACCTGTTCCTGCCGGAATCAGTTTACCAATAATTACATTTTCCTTCAATCCAAGAAGTGGATCTATTTTTCCTTTTATTGCTGCATCAGTAAGAACTCTTGTAGTTTCTTGGAATGACGCTGCGGAAAGGAAACTATCCGTTGCAAGTGCTGCTTTAGTTATACCTAGAAGTACCTTTTCTCCTTGAGCTGGTTCTCCACCAAAAGCTTCCACTCTAGCATTTTCTTCATCAAAATCAAACATATCTATTAAAGTTCCTGATAATAGTTCAGTATCACCTGATTCGCTTATCTTAACTTTTCTAGTCATTTGTCTAACTACTACTTCAAGATGTTTATCATTTATATCAACACCTTGTAGTCTATAAACTTTTTGAACTTCTGAAAGCAGATATTGTCTAGCCCCATCTACTCCCTTAATACCCATGATATCATGTGGATTTACAGATCCTTCTGTGATTTCATCTCCAGCTGAAACTATATCTCCATCACTAACCTTAAGTCTTGATCCAAAAGGTATATCATAAGTTTTTTCAGCACCTTCGTTAGATACTACATAAACTACTCTCTTTTTCTTTGTCTCTTCAAACTTAACTGTACCGTGTATTTCACTTACTATAGCTAATCCCTTAGGTTTTCTAGCTTCAAATAACTCCTCAACTCTAGGAAGCCCTTGAGTTATATCCGCTCCAGCAACTCCACCTGTATGGAATGTTCTCATTGTAAGCTGAGTTCCTGGTTCTCCTATAGATTGAGCTGCTATAATACCTACTGCTTCACCGATATTTATCTTTTGTCCAGTTGCCATATTCATACCATAACACTTAGCACAAACTCCAACTTTAGCCTTACATGTAAATACTGATCTAATTTTAACTTTCTTAACACCAGCTTTTACTATTTTATCAGCCATATGAACATCCATATAGTTATCTTTAGCAAGTATAACATCTCCAGTTTCTGGATCAATTATATCTTCAGCATTATATCTTCCTGTTAATCTTTCCTTTAAACCTTCGATAACTTCATTTCCTTCTTTAATATCAGCAACAACTATTCCTTCAGTTGTTCCACAATCCTGACTTCTAACTATAACATCTTGAGATACATCAACAAGTCTTCTTGTTAAGTATCCAGAGTCAGCTGTCTTAAGAGCTGTATCGGCATTACCTTTTCTAGCTCCATGAGTTGATATAAAGTACTCTAATACATCTAGGCCTTCTCTAAACGATGCTCTAATAGGTAATTCTATAATCTTACCTGAAGGATTTGCCATAAGTCCTCTCATACCAGCTAATTGCTTGATCTGAGATTTAGATCCTCTGGCTCCAGAATCCGCCATCATATATATAGGATTAAACTTATCCATACTATCCATAAGTGCATTCGCAACTTCTTCAGTCGTATCAGTCCACTTTTGAATAACTCTATCATATCTTTCTTCTTCTGAAATCAATCCTCTTCTAAACATCTTTTCAATTCTATCAACTGTTTTGTCAGTTTCTTCAAGCAACTCATATTTTCTTTGAGGAACTATCATATCTGAAGCTGCTATTGTAATAGCTCCAATTGAAGAATAATGATAACCTGTAGATTTAATATTATCTAACATTACAGAAGTCTTAGTTGGACCATGTTTAACATAGCATCTATCAATTACTCCCCCAAGTGTACCTTTTGTCACCAAGAAATCAACCTCTAGATTAAATCTTTCAGCGGGATTAGTTCTATCTACATATCCAAGATCTTGAGGAATTGATTCATTAAATATAATCTTTCCTACAGTAGTTTTAACTATTCCACTTTCAAGTTTACCATCTATTTCTCTATACAATCTTACATTTATTTTAGCATGAATATCAATTTCCTTTAACGAATATGCCATAAGCACTTCATCTACTGAAGAGAAGTAAGATCCCTCTCCTTTAACACCATCTTTATCTACAGTTAGATAGTAAGAACCTAGAACCATATCCTGTGTAGGTACAGAAACCGGCTTACCATCAGATGGTTTTAGTATATTTCCAGCAGCTAGCATTAAGAATCTAGCTTCTGCTTGTGCTTCAACTGATAAAGGAACGTGAACAGCCATTTGGTCACCGTCGAAGTCAGCATTATAAGCTGTACAAACTAACGGATGAAGTTTAATAGCTCTACCTTCAACTAAAACTGGTTGGAATGCTTGAATACCTAATCTATGAAGAGTAGGAGCACGGTTTAATAATACAGGATGATCACTTATTACTTCTTCAAGTATATCCCACACCTGAGCACTAACTCTTTCAACCATTCTCTTAGCAGCTTTTATATTATGAGCTACACCATCTTGAACTAATTTTTTCATAACAAATGGCTTAAATAATTCTAGAGCCATTTCTTTTGGAAGCCCACATTGGTACATCTTTAACTCAGGTCCAACAACTATAACAGATCTTCCTGAGTAGTCAACTCTTTTACCAAGAAGATTTTGTCTAAATCTTCCTTGCTTACCTTTAAGCATATCAGATAAAGATTTAAGCGGTCTGTTTCCAGGACCTGTAACAGGTCTTCCTCTTCTACCATTATCTATTAGTGCATCTACAGCTTCTTGAAGCATTCTTTTTTCATTTCTCACTATTATGTCAGGAGCTCCAAGATCTAAAAGTTTTTTAAGTCTGTTATTTCTGTTTATAACTCTTCTATATAGATCATTTAAGTCAGACGTTGCAAATCTTCCTCCGTCTAATTGAACCATTGGTCTTAAATCTGGAGGTATAACTGGTATAACATCAACTATCATCCATTCAGGATTGTTTCCTGATTTTCTGAAAGATTCAACAACTTCTAATCTTCTAATTATTCTAACTTTCTTTTGACCTGTACTTTGTTTTAATTCTTCTTTAAGCTCTACTGAATGTTTCTCTAAATCTATTTCTCCTAATAACATTTTTATAGATTCAGCACCCATTCCAGCTACAAAACTTTCCTCACCATATTTATCTACAGCTTCTCTATATTCTTTTTCATTTAATAACTGTTTCTTTAATAATGGTGTTTCTTTAGGGTTTATCACTACATAAGAAGCAAAATACAATATTTTTTCAAGAGCCCTTGGAGACATATCTAATATTAGCCCCATTCTTGACGGAATCCCTTTAAAATACCATATGTGAGATACAGGGGCAGCAAGTTCTATATGCCCCATTCTCTCTCTTCTTACCTTAGCTTTAGTTACCTCTACTCCACATCTATCGCAGACAATTCCCTTATATCTTACTCTCTTATATTTTCCACAATGACATTCCCAATCCTTTTGTGGCCCAAATATTCTTTCACAGAACAAACCATCTCTTTCTGGCTTTAATGTTCTATAGTTAATAGTTTCTGGTTTTTTAACTTCCCCTCTAGACCATTCTCTTATCTGTTGTGGAGAAGCCAAACCTATTTGCAATGCATCAAAATTATTTAATTCGATCAAGGGTATATCCTCCCTTCAAATTAGTGTTCATCATTAAAATCATCAAGTTCTAAATCTTCTTGGAATTCATCTAATTGGAATGATTCATAATCTAACTCTTCTTCCAATTCCTCATCTCCAGTTAAATAACTATCTTCTCCATCTGGAGTTGCTGGTACAAAATCTTCATTACCCTCTATATTTACATCTAATTCAACTGCGTCATCATCTTCTGTCAATTCTTTAAGTTTAACTTCTTGATTTTCATCATTAAGAACTCTTACATCTAAGCAAAGAGCTTGAAGTTCTTTAATAAGAACCTTAAATGACTCAGGTACGCCTGGTTCAGGTATATTTTCACCTTTTACAATTGATTCGTAAGTTTTAACTCTACCTACAATATCATCTGATTTAACTGTTAAAATTTCCTGTAATGTATGAGCAGCACCATAAGCTTCAAGTGCCCAAACTTCCATCTCACCAAATCTTTGACCACCAAATTGAGCTTTACCTCCAAGTGGTTGTTGAGTAACTAGTGAGTATGGACCTGTAGATCTAGCATGTATCTTATCATCAACCAAATGGGCTAGTTTTAAGATATACATTATCCCAACAGTAACAGAGTTATCAAACGGTTCTCCAGTTCTACCATCATAAAGTACAGTCTTTCCATTTGCATTATATCCTGCATCTTCAAGACAGTTTTCAATATCTTTTTCTGTAGCTCCATCAAATACTGGTGTAGCTATATGCCAACCTAATTTACTTGCTGCCCATCCTAAATGAACTTCAAGTACCTGACCAATATTCATACGTGAAGGAACCCCTAGAGGGTTTAGACATATTTGTAGTGGTCTTCCATCAGGTAAAAATGGCATATCTTCTTCTGGTAAAACTCTAGAAATAACCCCTTTGTTTCCATGACGTCCAGCCATCTTATCTCCAACAGATATTTTTCTCTTTTGTGCTATATAACATCTAACTAATTCATTAACTCCTGGAGTAAGTTCATCACCATTTTCTCTAGTGAACACTTTAACATCAACTATTATACCAGCTTCTCCATGAGGAACTCTTAAAGAAGTATCTCTTACTTCTCTAGCTTTTTCTCCGAATATAGCCCTTAATAGTCTTTCTTCTGCTGTTAATTCAGTTTCTCCTTTAGGTGTTACTTTACCTACAAGAATATCTCCAGATCTAACTTCAGCACCAATTCTGATGATTCCTCTTTCGTCAAGATCTCTTATTGCATCATCACCAACATTTGGAATATCCCTAGTTATTTCTTCTGGTCCTAATTTAGTGTCTCTAGCTTCACATTCATATTCTTCTATATGAATAGATGTGAACACATCCTCTCTAACTAGTTCTTCTGAAATAAGCATAGCATCTTCGTAGTTATATCCTTCCCAGGTTATAAATCCCATTCTGATATTTTTACCTAATGCTATTTCTCCTAAATCAGTAGATGGTCCATCAGCTAATACAGTACCATTTGATACGTATTCGCCTTTAGAAACTATAGGTCTTTGATTAATACAAGTACCTTGGTTACTTCTCTTGAACTTTAGAAGTCTGTATGTGTCAGTTCCTCCATCAGAATCTCTTTTAACTCTAACTTCATTAGCACTTACATAGGACACTACCCCTGCATTAACTGCTTTAGGTAGAACCCCAGAATCTACAGCCGCTTTAAATTCAATCCCAGTACCTACAATTGGTGCTTGTGGTTTTAATAATGGAACTGCTTGACGTTGCATGTTAGATCCCATAAGTGCTCTGGAAGCATCATCGTTCTCTAAGAAAGGAATCATAGCAGTAGCAACAGAAACTATTTGTCTTGGAGATATATCAATTAAATCTACATCTTCTCTAGGAATCACAAGAACATCTTCCATGTATCTTACAGTAACTCTAGAATCTAATAGTTTTCCATCTTCTCCTATCGGTTCCTTAGCTTGTGCAACGTAATATTGATCTTCAACATCTGCTGTGAAGTATCTAATCTCATTTGTAACAAGACTAGTTTCTTTATCTATAACTCTATAAGGAGTTTCTATAAAACCATATTCATTAACTCTTGCATAAGTAGCTAAAGAGTTTATAAGTCCTATATTAGGTCCTTCTGGTGTTTCTATCGGACACATTCTCCCATAGTGTGAGTAGTGAACGTCTCTAACTTCAAACCCAGCTCTTTCTCTCGAAAGTCCTCCAGGTCCTAAAGCTGATAATCTTCTTTTGTGAGTAAGCTCAGATAATGGATTTGTTTGATCCATGAACTGAGAAAGCTGTGAACTACCAAAGAATTCTTTAATAGCAGCTGCTACTGGTCTTATGTTAATTAATACTTGTGGAGTTATTCCTTCTTGGTCTTGAATAGTCATTCTTTCTTTAACTACTCTTTCCATTCTTGATAAACCAATTCTAAATTGATTTTGTAGAAGTTCTCCAACACTTCTTAATCTTCTATTCCCTAAATGATCTATATCATCAACATTTCCTATACCATAAGGTAATCCTAATTCATAACTTATTGTTGCATATATATCATCTCTAACAATATGCTTAGGTATAAGTTTGTTAATATTCTTCTTTATAGCATCCTTAATCTCTTTTTCAGTAGAATAAGTATCAAGAATTTCTTTTAGGGTAGGGAAATGAACATTTTCTTTAATATTCAAATCATCTACATTAAAATCAACATGATTTTGGATTTTAACAAAGTGATTTCCGATTACTCTAAAGATTCTATCATCAACTAATATATCTACAGAGTTTATCCCTAAATTTTGAATTTCTTTAGCTACAGTTCTTGCTATCTTTTGATTCTTCTCTACCAGAATCTCTCCAGTTTCTGGGTTAACTATATCTGTTGCTGCTATTTGATTAGCAATTCTTAGGTTTATAGCTAACTTTTTATTGAATTTATATCTTCCAACTCTAGATAAATCATATCTTTTTGCGTCAAAAAATAATGAATCAATAAGAGATACTGCACTATCAACAGTTGGTGGTTCTCCTGGTCTTAATCTCTTGTAAATTTCTAATAGTGCTTCTTCTTTAGTCTTAGTATTATCTTTTTCAATAGTAGCCTTGAATCTTTCGTCTTCACCAAAATACTCAATAAGTTCAGTATCAGTTCCAAAACCCATAGCTCTTGCTAAGATTGTTATCGGTAACTTTCTTGTCTTATCAATTCTTACATAGATTACATCATTAGAATCTGTTTCATACTCTAACCATGCTCCTCTATTAGGTATTACTGTTGAAGAAAATAGTTTCTTACCACTTTTATCTCTTGACACATTATAATAAACACCTGGTGATCTAACCAATTGGCTTACTATAACTCTTTCTGCTCCATTTATAACAAAAGTACCTTGCTCAGTCATTAATGGGAAATCTCCCATGAAAACCTCTTGCTCTTTAATTTCTCCAGTTTCCTTGTTCTGAAGTCTTACAGATACTTTTAAAGGTGCAGCATAAGTTGCATCTCTTTCTTTACACTCTTCTACTAAGTACTTAATGTTATCTTTGTCAAGCTTGAAGTCAGTAAACTCCAAAACTAGATTTCCCGTGAAGTTAGTTATAGGGTTTACATCTTCAAAAACCTCATAAAGCCCTTCTTTTAGGAACCAGTTGTATGAATCCAATTGAACCTCAATCAGATTTGGCATTTCTGCAACTTCTTTTACCTTTCCAAAGCTCATTCTAGTTCTTTTTCCCACTTGGACAGGATGTACCATCAACTTTCACCCCTCGTTTAAACTAAAATAACCAAAAGTACGCACTTCCCCCTACGGAAGGTTACTTTCGGGTAATGTCATTATTTTAGTATAACCTAGATTATTAATTTATATACGGCTATTCTAAAATTATATATACTATTCCATATTGAATAGTACATTAAATGATATTATCATATTGATCTCGCGCTGTCAATACTTGTTTTACCTTATAATCACTTTTATTGTAATTTCTAAATTATTTATAGAGAAATTAAAGAGGCGCTAGTACTAGCACCTCTTTTATGCTAAACAGAAATTATTTTACTTCAACTTCTGCTCCAACTTCAGCTAATTTAGCTTTTATTTCTTCAGCTGCTTCTTTAGCTATAGCTTCTTTAATTGTCTTAGGAGCTCCGTCAACTATTTCTTTAGCTTCCTTTAATCCTAATCCAGTTACTTCTCTAACTACTTTTATAACTTTTATTTTATTAGCTCCAGCGCTAGTTAAAACTACGTCGAATTCAGTCTTTTCTTCAACAGCAGCAACAGCAGCTCCGCCTGCAGCAGCAACTGGTGCAGCAGCACTTACTCCGAATTCTTCTTCACAAGCTTTTACTAATTCATTTAATTCTAAAACGCTCATAGCTTTTACAGCTTCTATGATTTGTTCCTTTGTCATTTTAAGGCACCTCCGAAATTTTTTACTAATTATTTTTTTCTGCTATAATCACTAATTATTCAGCAGATTCTGATTCTTTTTTCTCTTTTATTGCATTTAATAAATATGCAAGATTTGATAATGGAGCTTTGAAGCTTCCAAGAAGTTTTGCAATAAGAACTTCTTTTGGTGGTATTGCAGCAAGTTGTTTAACTTTCTCTGCATCATAAACTTCACCAGATACTATTCCTGCTTTTAACTCTAATTTCTTATGAGTTTTAGCAAAGTCACTTAAAATTCTTGCTGGAGCTGTAACATCTTCGTAACCGAATGCTATCGATACAGGTCCTTCTAAGAATGGAACTATTCCTTCGTGGCCTAATTCCTTAGCTGCTAATGTAACTAAAGTATTTTTATATACTTTATATTCTATACCAGCTTCTCTAAGAGTCTTTCTAAGTTGAGTATCTTCTTCAACTGTTAATCCTTGATAACTTGTAAGAACTACAGATTGAGCTTTTTCTAACTTCTCTTTAATTTCAGCAACTTTCGCTTCTTTTAACTGTCTATTCTTATTTACCACTGTGTGTCCACCTCCTCACAGTTTTTAACTGCTTTTTTATAATTAAGAAAGGGTCTTTCCGCAGACAAGGAAAGACCCATTACAAGCATTTGTATGGAACCCTCGGTAGGTTGTTTACGTTATGCACATCGCACCCACTGTCTACGGTTTTACCTATTCAGTTATTACAACGTTATTGATTATATATCATTTCTCGACATATGTCAATACTATTCTAAAACTTTAACTGGGTTAACTTTAACTCCAGGTCCCATTGTTGCTGATAAAGAAACTGACTTAACGTATTGTCCTTTAGCAGCTGCTGGTTTAGCTTTTACTACAGCTTCCATTAAAGCACGGAAGTTGTCAGCTAATTTTTCCACTCCGAAAGATTTCTTTCCGATTGGGCAGTGAACTATAGCAGTTTTATCTACTCTATATTCAACCTTACCAGCTTTGATATCAGCGATTGCTTTAGCAACATCAAATGTAACTGTACCTGATTTTGGGTTCGGCATTAATCCCTTTGGTCCTAATACTCTACCTAATCTACCAACTACACCCATCATATCTGGAGTAGCTACAACTACATCATAATCAAACCAGTTTTCGTTTTGGATTTTAGAAACTAATTCTTCAGCTCCAACGAATTCTGCTCCAGCTGCTTCAGCTTCTTTAGCTTTATCACCTTTAGCAAATACTAATACTTTAACTGATCTACCAGTTCCGTGTGGAAGAACAACTGCTCCTCTAACTTGTTGATCAGCATGTCTTGGGTCTACCCCTAATCTTACGTGTATTTCTATTGTTTCATCAAACTTAGCTTTTGCAGTTTTTACTGCTAAATCTAAAGCTTCAACTGGAGTGTATAAAGCACTCTTATCTACTAATTTTGCACTTTCAACATATTTCTTTCCCATTATTAAGCCTCCTTTGTGGTATTAACGGTTATTACCTCCCACCAATTTCTAGAAATTACTCTACTACAGTTACTCCCATGCTTCTAGCAGTACCTTCAATCATACTCATTGCAGTTTCTACTGATGCAGCATTTAAGTCTGGCATTTTTAACTCAGCAATTTTTCTTACTTGTTCTTTAGTTATTTTTCCAACTTTAGTTCTGTTTGGAACTCCTGAACCACTTTCTAGTCCTAATTCTTTTTTAATTAAAACTGCAGCTGGTGGAGTTTTTAATATAAAGCTAAATGATCTGTCTTGATATACTGTTATAACAACTGGTATTATTAAACCAGCTTTATCAGCAGTTTTAGCATTAAACTCCTTACAGAATCCCATTATATTAACTCCATGTTGTCCTAATGCTGGACCAACTGGTGGAGCTGGTGTTGCCTTACCTGCAGGAAGTTGAAGTTTTATCATTCCTGTTACTTTCTTAGCCATGTGTTATTCCTCCTATACTGTGGTAATACGGACTTTAGCCCTCCCACTTAATTAAGACCATAGTCTTTATTGATAAAAATTAGTATTAAACTAATCTTTCAACCTGATTTAATTCGGCTTCAATAGAAGTCTCTCTACCAAATAATTCTGCTAAAGCTTTCACTTTACGCTTTTCTGTGTTTATCTCAACAACAGTAGCAAGCATATCCTTAAATGGTCCTGATACTATTCTTACGCTCTCTCCAACCTCTAAATTAATCTCAACAGGCATATCAACTACACCCATAGAATCAACTTCTTCATCAGTTAAAGGAACAGGTTTTGATCCAGGTCCAACAAAACCTGTAACTCCTCTTGTGTTTCTAACAACATACCAAGATTCGTCACTCATCAACATTTTTACTAAAACATATCCTGGAAACTTCTTCTTTAGAGATATTTTTTGTTTTCCATCCTTTTCTTCGATAACTTCTTCCATAGGAACTTGTATATCCTGAATTAAGGACTCAAGAGCTCTATTCTCTATAGTTTTTTCAATGTTTGCTTTTACCTTATTTTCATATCCAGAATATGTGTGTACCACATACCATCTAGCTCTTTCACTCATATTATCAGGATGAATAGCTCACCCAAACCTCCCTTATTTTAATTTTAAAATAATTTCAAAGAGGTTTTTAAAAACAAGGTCTAAGCCACCAACTAGCACAACATATGCTAGTGTAAAGGCAATTGTAGCTATTAAGGCTTTTTTTGCTTCATTTTTATTAGGCCAAGTTATTCTATTAACTTCACCTTTAACCTCTCTAAAGAACTTAACAATGCCTGCTTCCCTTTTAGGTGCAGACTCTTTTTTAACCTTGCCATTTACAGCCATTATTATTCACATCCTTAAAAAAAGCTGAGAACTTTATTACTTAGTTTCTCTGTGAAGAGTATGTTTTTTGCAAAATTTGCAGTACTTTTTAACCTCTAATCTATCTGGGTCATTTTTCTTGTTCTTCATTGAGTGGTAATTTCTTTGTTTGCAATCTGTGCAAGCTAAAGTTATCTTTACTCTCATTGTCTGCACCTCCAGTTTTTTCTATATACAGCATAAGCTTCGTATTAGTATAAGCTTTTACCTTACTATGTCATTCACTTCATAACATTATCACAAATAAATTACAAAGTCAACATTTTATCACTATGTAAAGGACTAGGTTAGAGAACCCAGCCCTTAAACATCTTGTATTATTTAACTATAGTAGTAACA
>NZ_DCLI01000005.1:0-62226 GCF_002320975.1 Clostridium sp. UBA1652 | reverse complement strand
CCCTTTTGTCAACGGTCTGAAACCTAGTTTTATAGCTAGGTTTTTATTTTTTATAAAGTTTTACCATGATAGAAAAAGACTGCGCAGTATCAGAGTGCTGCACAGTCTTTTTAAGTTAGAATTTTTCGGAAAACTTTACAAAAGCAGATACAAAGGATTTAAGAAATTCTTTAGTGCCTTCATTTGATAGATTGCCGCTTTCATCTAATAATGCCATAACATTTCCTATATAAGCTTCTGGTTGTTGTAATGTATAAACATCTAAAAAAGTAAGTACTTGTCTTAAATGATGATTAGCACCAAAGCCTGAAATTGCACCAAGTGAAACACTCACAATTCCTGCTGGTTTACCTCCCCATACACTTTGACCATATGGTCTTGAAGCAACATCAAGAGCATTTTTTAAAACTGCAGGGACAGAACGATTATATTCTGGAGTAAAGAATAGGAAACCATCAGAAGAAGCAACTTCTTCTCTAAGTTTTGTCCAGGATGTTGGTGGATTATCCTCAAGATCTTGATTAAACATATCAACATTACTTATATCTATAAATTTAACTTCATAATCTTCTGGAAATACCGATGACACATAATTAGCTATAGATTTATTAAAGGAGTCCTTTCTAAGACTACCCACAATTATACCGATTGTTTTTTTACTCATAAATAAATACCTCCTAAAATGCTTTATATTATGCTTTAATTATAAAATTACTGAGAATGATTGTCAATAATTGTTAATATATTAACTATTGGTTGTGTAAAATTAAATTTAGTAGAAGTTTAATTTGTAGAAATTTTTAATAATTGAAATTAAACTATCTATTTGTTTTAATAGATTTATAGATAAAGAATAAAAAGAATGAGAGGACAAAATATGATATACATAGTTTCACCAGCAAAATCATTAAATTTTAGTGATAAATCAAATGTAGTTAGTGATAGAACTCCTAATTTCATAAATGAATCAGAAAAGCTTATAAAAGAATTGAAAAAGTTTAGTCCAGAAGATATTTGTTCATTGATGAAAATTTCTGAGAAACTTGGGGAACTTAATTTTTATAGATTTCAGCAGTATGAATTAAACCCTGTTAAAGAAGCTGTATTTGCATTTCATGGAGATGTTTATAGGGGATTAGATATAAACTCTTTAAAAGATGAATCAGTTTTGTATGGAGATAAACATTTAAGAATATTATCTGGTCTTTATGGGGTTTTAAGACCGCTAGACAGAATTAAAGAACATAGACTAGAGATGGGGACAAAACTTATGAATAAAGCTGGAAAAGATTTATATGAGTTTTGGGGAGATAAGATACTTGAGTTTTTAGATAATGAATTAAGTAAAGAAAAAACTAAGGTTCTAGTAAACCTAGCATCAGAAGAATATTCAAAGGCAGCAAGGCTTGAGGAATTAAAGAAAAAGTATAAGGTTATTACACCTGTATTTAAAGATTATAAAAATGGAAGCTACAAGATAATAAGTATATATGCTAAAAGAGCTAGAGGTCTTATGGCGAGATATTTAATTGAAAATGAGATAGAAAGTATTGAAGGTATTAAATATTTTGAGAGTGAAGGATATAAATATTCAGAAGAAAAATCTAACGAAAATTTTTTGGTTTTTATAAGAAATTAATCGCCAGTTGACATTGTAAAAGCCTTATTATATCATGATTAAGTCAGTCGAAAAGTACAAGCCCATATATATCTGATAATATGGTTCAGATGTTTCTACGAAATTCCGTAAAAATTTCGCTATGGGTAAATCAATGGTGATGTTAAGTAGTTACTGTACCAGTTTGGTTTACCTATTCCAAGCGGGTACTTTTTTTTACTCTTTAGGAATTATACATATTATAGTTGCAGAAGTGTTATGCAACTTCATAAAATTCATTTATTTTAAATACTAAGTCTAAAGAGTAAAAAATAAAACTGAGCGCCTGCCAGATTTTCCTCACATGCGTTTGGAAAGGCAGATGCGCAAAAAAAATCAACGGCTCAAAATCGCCTTGGTGATTTTTTTATTGCATTACTTATGAGGAGGCTTTTTATGAAAACTAAAGAAAATAACATTTTAGAAAAAATCTTTAAGTTAAAAGAAAACAAAACAGATGTAAAGACAGAAATATTAGGAGGACTTACTACCTTTGTAACTATAGCTTATGCTTTACTAGTTGTTCCTAATATTTTAAAACTTGGAGGGATGAACTCTTTAGGTTTAAAGGGTGATGAGGCAGCGGTTTTAACTATAGCAAACGACCCTGTAGTTGGTTCTGCATTTGCATCAGTATGTATTGCAGCAGCAGTAGGCACACTTATTATGGCTTTTTATGCTAATATGCCTTTTGTATTGGCTCCAGGTCTTGGACTTGTTAGTTTCTTTGCTTTTAATATTTGTTTGAAATTAGGATATGCATGGCAGCAAGGATTAGCAGCTGTATCTATATCAGGGATATTATTTATAATTATAACTTTAACATCCATAAGGGAAAAAATAGTTTATGCTATGCCACATAACTTGAAACTTGCTATAACAGCAGGGATTGGACTGTTTATATCATTGATAGGTCTAAAAAGTGGAGGAATAGTAGTAGCTAATCCTGCAACTTTAGTAGCATTTGGAGATTTTAAAAACAGTTCAGTTATACTTACAATAATAGGATTGATTATTATGGCTGTATTAATGGCTAGGAACGTTAAAGGGGCCATGCTTATAGGAATTATAATAACTACTATAATAGGAATTCCAATGGGAATAACTAAATTAGATAATGTGCATGTATTTTCACTTCCACCAATAGGTAACACTTTCTTAGCTTTAGACTTTAAAGGATTATTATCTCATAATGGGGGAGGACTAATAGGAGCTATACTTACTATATTTATGGTTGTAATAACTTTAAGTTTAGTTGACTTATTTGATTCTTTAGGAACCTTAGTTGGAACTGCCCAAACTTCAGGAATGATAGATGAAAATGGAGAAGCTAAAAACTTAAGAAAATCTCTATTTGCAGATGCTATGGCAACTACCTTAGGAGGATTTTTAGGTACAACAACTTTAGCAACAGTTGTAGAATCAGCAGCAGGTATAGCAGCGGGAGCTAGAACTGGATTATCTAATGTAGTAGTAAGTATATTATTTATATGTTCATTATTCTTTAGTAGCCTTATAGGGGTGGTTCCTTCAAGTGCAACAGCGCCAGCTCTTATAATAGTTGGAGTACTTATGCTAAGTGCTGTTAAGGAAATAGACTTCTCAGACTTTACAGAAGCTGTACCAGCCTTCTTCACAATAGCTATGATGCCTTTTACATATTCAATAGCTAACGGAATAGCTGTAGGAATGATATTCTACCCACTAATGAAGGTGTTTACAGGTAAAAGAAAAGATGTTCATCCAATTATGTACATAATGGCATTCTTATTTATATTAAGATTTATATTAATGCCAGATTAATGCCAGATTAATGTAAGAAATAAAAGGGGACAGTTAATGATTATTTTCATTAACTGTCTTATTTTTTAACTAATAATAACTATTGACAAGTATAAATTATTTGGTAAAATATAGTTGTATAGGAAAAGTAGTAAGTGTATATAATGAATATAGATAAAATTAATAATTGAATATAATAATATAGATAAAGTGAGAGGAGATAGGATTATGCAAGTAAATTTTAAAGGAAATCCAGTAACATTAGTAGGAAGAGAAGTTAAGGTAGGAGATACATTTAGAGACTTTGTTGTTTCAAAAAATGATTTATCTCCATTAACATTAAAAGATACAAAGGGAGTAAGAATTTTTTTGGCAGTCCCATCTGTAGATACATCTGTTTGTGATTTAGAGGTTAGAACCTTTAATGAAAAAGTATCTGAACTTAAAGGGGTTACAGTTTACACTGTATCAATGGATTTGCCTTTTGCTCAAGCAAGATGGTGTGCAGCAGAAGGTATTGAAAATGTAGTAACTGTTTCTGACTATAAAGATAGAGCTTTTGGAGAAGCTACTGGAACATATGTTAAAGAGTTAGGGCTTTTAACTAGAGCGGCATTTGTAGTTGATTCAGATAATAAGGTAACTCATGTAGAATATTTAGGTGAAATAGCAGAGCAACCTAAGTTTGAAGAAATAATAAATGCAGCGAAGGCAGCAAAATAATTAAATAAGTTTATAAGGGCTATGTAGTAAGGCTTTAGAAGATCCTTATTACATAGCCTTCTTTTTGGTTTTATGTGATAAAATAGAATTGCTAATAAAATTCAAATTGACCATTTGTTAGATTTTAACATGGCTTTTAAAAGGTGAGGTAAAGAAATGAAGACGGATAAAAAGATAATAGTACAATTTACGGTTTTAACATTTTTTATAGCCTATATTGTAGCAGGTATATTGATTGTTCTTGGACAATTTGGATATTCGGTTCATAATTGGGTTAACTCGTTAGGTGAATTCGTAATGAATATTCCTTTTGCCATATATATTTTATCGCCTGCTATTGCTTCATATATTGTTCTTAAGAAAAATAATAAAATAGCAGATTTTAAGGAGTGGCTCAAAACTGTATTTTATGTCAAGAATAAAATAGCTCTCTATTTGTTCGTTATTGGAGGGCTTGCGCTTTATTTTTTGACTCATATGGTAGTTACAGGAACCACTAAAATGGTCCTTCCATTTTATATGATTTTTCTTTCTTTGCCTGGCAATCTTATTATTGGTGGCTTAGAGGAATCTGGTTGGATGTACGTATTGCAGCCTAGACTTGATAAAAAATATGGTTTTATTATATCTTCTATTTTGGCTGGCCTCATTTGGATTCCATGGCATATCCCACTTTTCTTTATTCCAGGTACGAATCATGGAGATGGACTAATTAACTTTTGGATGTTTTCGGTTCAACTCATTGCGTTTCGTTTTTTCAACGGAGCAATTTACAAGATATCAGGAAAAGGCCGTGTGTTTATGTGTGTATTATTTCACACCATGTTTAACGCAGCATCCCCTCTATTTGGTACAATGACTATGACTTGGACAGGGACTATTGCTGCGAATTCTGTTATTGTTCTTGTGTCGATTATAACAGTTGTAATATACAACAAAAAGAGTAAACCAATAGTATAAAATAAGGTGATTAGGTAATATTTGATAGTCAATTGTTAATTATAAAATGCCATAGACATAATTACTCTTTACGTGTAAAATATTATATTAGTCAATGGATGTAGAAAGGAATGAATTTAATGCAAGGAACTTGGATGGAAGTTAAGGTAATAACAAAAAGCGAGGCTCTTGAACCAGTATCAGCTATTTTTTACTCGTTAGATTGTAAGGGGGTAGCTATAGAGGATCCTAATGATATATTAGATAGAGAGCAAGGACCTTTAACTTGGGATTTTGCAGATTTAAATATATTAGAATATAAAGGAAAAGCAGCTTGTGTAAAAGGGTATTTTGCAGAAGAAGATAAGATAGAAGAAGTAGTTACTTATATTAAAGAGAAAGTTGAAGAGCTAAAAGAAATGGGCTTCGATTTGGGAGATGCAGAAGTTATCTCTACAAAGATGAAAGAAGAAGATTGGGCAAACAACTGGAAGCAGTACTACAAACCAACTAAGATAGGTAAAAAGATTGTAATTAAACCTATATGGGAAGACTATAAGGCAGAAGGCGAGGATTTAATAGTTGAACTAGATCCGGGTATGGCTTTTGGCACAGGAACTCATGAAACTACTAGAATGTGTGTTGCGGCTTTAGAAAGATACACAAAAGAAGATACTGTAGTTTTTGATATAGGAACTGGTTCAGGAATTCTTGCAATAGTTGCAGCTAAACTTGGCGCTAAGCATGTAGTTGGTGTTGACTTAGACCCCGTAGCAGTAGACTCTGCAAAAGAGAATTTAACATTTAATGATGTTAACAATATAGAAATACTAGAAGGTAATCTTTTAGATGTAGTTGATGGAAAAGCAGATTTAGTTGTTGCAAACATCATAGCAGAAATCATCTGTATTTTAACTCCAGATGTTAAAAAGGCACTTAATAAAGATGGAATCTTTATAACATCAGGAATAATTCATGATAGAAGAGAACTAGTTATAGCTAACCTTGAAGAAAATGGGTTTGAAGTTATAGAAGTTAATAAAGATGGCGAGTGGAATTGTATAATTGCAAAGTTAAAATAAGGAGAGAAGAGAATGCATAAATTTTTTACTCCTAAAGAACTGTTTTATGAAAATGAGGCTAGAATACTAGGTGAAGACGTAAAACACATATATAGAGTTTTAAGACTTGAAGAAGGAGAAAAAGTAGTTATAAATAACCTTCAAGGAGAAGAGTTTTTAGGGAAAATAGCAGAAATAACTAAGACTGAAGTTAAAGTAGTTATAGATAAAAAGTTAGAAGTTAATAATGAAAGTCCACTTGAAGTATATCTTTTTCAAGGACTTCCTAAAGCTGCAAAGATGGACTTAATTGTTCAAAAAGGAACAGAACTTGGATTTAAAGAAATAACTCCAATAATAACTGAGCGAGTTGACGTTAAGTTAAAGGGCGAGTTTAAGAAGTTAGATAGACTTGAGAGAATAGCTTTAGAAGCTTCAAAACAAAGTAAGAGAACTTTTATACCTAAGATAAACTCTCCTATTTCTTTTAAAGAGTTAGAGGAAGAGTTAAAACTTATGGACTTAGTTGTAGTTCCTTATGAAAATGCTGAAAACTTTGGAGTTAAGTCTTTAGTTAAGAATATAGATAAAAGTATAAAAAAACTTGGGATTATAATAGGTCCTGAGGGTGGATTTGAAGAAGAAGAAATAGAAAAACTTAAAGATAATGGAGCTTATATTGTAACTTTAGGACCAAGAATTCTAAGAACTGAAACAGCAGGTTTTGTTTGTGGATCATTGCTTCAATATGAGCTTGGAGATTTAGGAGGAAATGAGTAATGAAAGTAGCATTTGCGACATTAGGTTGCAGAGTTAATGTATATGAATCAGAAGCTATGATGGAGAAGTTTATAAGAGAAGGATATGAAGTTGTAGACTTTAGCGAAGTTGCAGATGTTTATGTTATAAATACCTGTTCAGTTACTAACATGGGAGATAAAAAATCTAGACAGATGATTTCTAGAGGAAGAAGACAAAATCCAGATGCTGTTATTGCGGCGGTAGGATGTTACTCTCAGATAGCTCCTAATGAGGTTAGTAGCATAGAAGGTATAGATGTAGTATTAGGCTCAAGAAACAAGGGAGAAGTGGTCTATTGGGTTAATAAAGCTAAAGATGAAGGCAAGATGCAGGTTCAAGTTTCGGAAGTTCTTAGAAATAAGGAATTTGAAGATTTGAGAATCGAAGAGTATCAAGATAAAACTAGAGCTTTCTTAAAAATACAAGATGGTTGTAATAGATTTTGTGCCTATTGTTTAATACCATATACTAGAGGTGCAGTTTGCTCTAAAGACCCTAAAAAGGTTATTGAAGAAGTTAAAGTTTTAGCTGAAAATGGATTTAAGGAAATAATCCTTTCAGGAATACATATAGCTTCCTATGGAGTAGAATTAGATGAGAAGATAACTCTTATAGATATAATAGAGGAAATTGAAAATATAGATGGGATTGAAAGAGTTAGAATAGGATCTATTGATCCAACTTTCTTTACTGAAGAAGTAGTTGAAAGAATCACAAAGTTTAAAAAACTTTGTCCTCACTTCCATCTTTCATTACAAAGTGCTTCTAATGGAACTCTTAAAAGAATGAATAGAAGATATAACATAGAAGAATATGAAAGTATAGTTAATATTTTAAGGGGAAAGATAAAAGATGTGTCTTTAACTACAGACATAATAGTAGGCTTCCCAGGCGAAACAGAAGAAGAGTTTAATGAAACTTACGAGACTTTAAATAAAATAAAGTTATCTAAGATGCATATATTTAAATATTCCCCTAGAAAGGGTACTAGAGCTGCTGACATGGAAAATCAGATAGATGGAAATGTCAAAGAGGAAAGAAGTAAAAAACTAATAGAGTTAGATTTAAAAAATGAAAAAGAACTTATAGAAAAATATATAGAAACAGAAATTCCTGTTTTATTTGAGCAAAAGGTAAAAAATGAACAGGACTTATATGAAGGATATACTCATAACTACATAAAGGTTATAGTTTGTTCTAAAGAAAAAAACTTAATAGGTAAAATTATTAAAGTAAAAATAAATGATGCAGGAAATGGAGTAGCCTATGGAGAAATAATAGATTAAGGGGGTGAAAACATGAATGATTGTATTTTTTGTAAAATAGCAAAAGGAGAAATTCCGTCAAAAAAAGTCTATGAAGATGATAAAGTGTTTGTTTTTCACGATATAAACCCGGAAGCTCCAGTACATGTATTAGTTATTCCTAAAGAACATATAGCGAGTGCTAATGATATAGATGAAAGTAAAAGTGATATAATAGCACATATATACTTAGTTATCCATAAGATAGTAAGAGAACTAGGTATATCAGAGTCTGGCTACAGAATAGTTAATAATTGTGGTGAAGATGGTGGTCAAACTGTAAATCATCTACATTTTCATATTCTAGGAGGAAGAAGTCTTAAATGGCCTCCAGGCTAACAATAATTATATGAAGTTCTTGACATTGTAAAATATAGTATTGTATAATATAGCGTGTGTTGTTTAAAGCCCACGGCTGTGCATTATAACATATTAGCTAGCGGAGGGAGGGATAGTAGATGTCAGAAATTAGAGTTGGAGAAAATGAAACACTAGAAAGTGCTTTAAGAAGATTCAAAAGAAAATGCGCTAGAGCAGGTGTTCTTTCAGAAGTAAGAAAAAGAGAACATTATGAAAAACCAAGCGTTAAGAGAAAGAAAAAATCAGAAGCTGCTAGAAAGAGAAAGTTTAAATAATAGCAGAGTTCTATAAAAGAATTTCTTTGAAAGAAGGTATTATATTGCCAACAATAAAAGAAAGACTTCAAGAGGACTGGAAACAGGCTTTAAAGGCAAGAGAAAAATTTAAGGCTGAAGTTTTAAGCATGGCTAAAGCAGCTGTACTTTTAGTTGAAAAAACTAACAATGTCAAAATTGAAGATGAGCAAGTTATAGAAATTTTAGCAAGAGAAATCAAGCAAAGAAAAGAAGCTATGCTTGAGTTTGAAAAGGGAAATAGACAGGATCTTGTAGATAAGTCTAAGACTGAGATTGAGATTTTGCTAAATTACCTTCCTCAACAGTTAAACGAGAATGAAATTCTTGAAATTGTAAAACAAGCTGCGCTTGAAGTTGGTGCCAACTCTCCTAAGGAGATGGGAAAAGTTATGGCGAAAGTCAGACCTTTAACCGTAGGCCGTGCTGATGGTAAACTTGTAAGTTCAATTGTTAAAGAATATTTAAGTAAATAATTTTACGTTATAAAAGGAGTTCACTTTGTGAGCTCCTTTTTTACATGTCATGAAATATCAATATAAATGATATTTTTAAATTTGTAATTTAATAAACCACATCATCATAAATTAATATGAAATGATTTTTTTTTTGAGGGGTTTTATGGAGTCTAAGTGGAATAGAGCAAAAATGAAGTTAGCTGAAAACCTAGAAATACCAAATGATGTCATATTAAGTACGCCGAAAATAACTATCTCAAGTAATAATGAAATATCTATAGAGAATCATAAAGGGATAATAGCCTTTGAAAGAGAGTATATAAAGATAAATTCTAAAATAGGGACTATAACCATAAGTGGAAAAGACTTTGAGATAGCTTTTATTGGGGGGCAGACTATAGTAATTCAAGGAGAGTTCAAATCAGTAATTTATGAGGGGATGGGGTAAATGGAGATATTAAAAAAACTTAAAAAGGGAACAATAACTATAGAGGTAAGAGCTATGATTCCAGAGAAATTTATCAATTTACTTTGGAGTCATGGCATTTATTCTAAAAATATTAGAAAAGTTGATTTAACAACATTTCTTGTGGAGATAAACTTAGTAGACCTTAAAGAAGTTCAAACTATAGCCAAAAGAATAAATGCAAAAGTAAAGGTTGTTGGGAAAAAGGGTTTAGCTTTTTATCTTATAAAAGCTAAAAGGCAAGTTTCTTTATGTGTAGCTGGAATAATATTTTTGGGGGTTATGTTCTACTTGTCTACATATATTTGGAGTATAGAGATTAACACTAAAAAAATATTGTCACCTTTTGAGATTAGAAGACAATTAAATTCATTAAATGTAAAACCTGGTGTTAAGAAAACATCTTTAGATGTTTATGCTTTAGAAAAGCAGCTAGAAGACACGAATAGCGATATAATGTGGGTAAAAGCAAGAATAGAAGGCTCTACCTTAAAGGTAGATATTGAAGAGAAGGTAAACCCGCCAGAGATTAAAGAAAAAGAAGACAATGAAGGTGTAATTGCTAAGATGGACGGGGTTATAAAAAGGATTTATACAATTTCTGGAACTGCTGTTGTTAAGCCTGGTGATATAGTTAAGGCTGGAGATTTGCTTATAAAGCCATATCAAGGAAAAGAAGGGCTTGAATATCCAACTAAAGCAGAAGGTAAGGTTATGGCAAGTACGGCCTATGAAAAGATATTAGAGGTACAAATAAGCGGTAAGTCAAAAGAGAGAACAGGAGAAAAAGACAAAGCTATATATGTCGAAGTTCTAGGAAAGAAAATTTATCTAAAAAAGCCTATAAAAACATATAAGGACTATGATAAAATAGAAGTCAAAGATAACTTTATAAAAAGTGAAGTTTATTATGAGGTATCAGAGAAAGAGCTAAACTTAAACGAAGATGAAGTTAAGCTTGATGTGCTAAATAAGTCAAGAGAAGCAGTTTTAAAAGAGATTGATAAGAAAGATACCATAGTACAAGAAATTCAAGATGTTGAAAACATAGGGGATGGAAAAATCATAATAAAAAATAAGTTTATAGTAGAGCAAGATATATCACAAATGAACAATTAACTTTAATAATAAAAAGTAGGTGAAACTATGGCTAAGAAATTGGATAACCAAAGAAATATACAACTAAAAAGAATTTTAACTTTCTTATTCACCTTCTTATTAGCTTTTTTGATTTTAATGACTGCTATTGTCACTAAGAAATATAATTTAAATCCAGGGGATATAGCTAATGCGGATATAAAGGCCCCTAGAGATACAATAGATCAGATGGCTACAAAGGCTAAGGAAGATGAAGTTGTCCAGCAAATAGATAAACAGTATACATTGAAGACAGATGTATCAAAAACAGCAGAGGATAACATAAAAAACTTTTTTCAAAAGATAATAGCACTTAAAGATTCTACAGTACAAGAGAATGACAAAATAGCTGCTATAAAAACCTTAAATGTAGTTAAGTTAGATGATGAAGACTATAAATATTTACTTTCAGTTTCCAAAGAGGACATCACTTTATTTCAAAATAAGTCCTTAGAGATAATAGGACTTGTTTACAAGAAGAACATAGAAGAAGATAAGGCAGAAGATATACAAGCTGCAAAAAATGAAGTTGAAAACAACTTAAACAACAGTAGCTTTAACAGAAGACCTAGAGATATACTGAATCTTCTTATAACTTCTCAAATAAAACCTAACTTCTTTTATGATAAAGAAAAAACTGATGAAAAAATTCAAGAAGCACAGAAAAATGTCCCTAAGATAGTAATAAAGAAAAATCAAACTATAGTAAAAGAGGGAGAGCCTGTTACTGAGTCTCAGATAGAGCTTCTAAATGAATTAGGACTTCTTAAAAATTCTGCAGATGGAGATAGTTTATATGTATATTTTGTATTAGGTATATTTGTTGCTGTAATATTAACTATTGAATATTTTTATATTTATAAATATTACAGAAAGATTTTTGATAATACAAACAATCTAATACTTATAAGCATAATTAACATAATATCTTTAGTTTTAGCAAGAAGTACGGCTCTTATATCACCTTATTTAGTTCCAATGATATTTGGACCAATAATGCTAACTTTGTTATTGAACTATAAAATAAGTTTAGTAGTTAGTTTGTTAAACTGTGTTCTAATAAGTGGAGTTATAAGCTTTAAGCCAGAAGTTATGATTTTAGCTTTTGTTTCAAGTGTTTTAGGTTCAACTTCACTAAGAAAAATGCAACAAAGAAATGATATTCTTTTATCAACTGCATATATAGCACTTATGTGTGCAGTGCTTACATTTTCAACAGGTACATTATTATCAAATGATATGATGGAAGTGCTTGAAAGTACAGCTATGGGGGGAGTCGGTATACTTTTATCGGGAATACTTGCTATAGGATTTTTACCCGTATTTGAAACTACATTTGATATAGTAACTACTGTTAAGTTACTAGAACTATCTAATCCTAATAGTCCGCTGCTTAAGAAACTTTTAATGGAAGCACCAGGTACTTATCATCACTCAGTTTTAGTATCTAACTTAGCAGAGCTTGCAGCAGAAGAGATAGGTGGTAACTCAGTATTAGCTAGAATAGGTTCTTTTTATCATGATATAGGAAAAACAAAAAGGCCTTATTTCTTTAAAGAAAACCAAATAGGGAAAGACAATCCTCACGATAAAATAACTCCGAACTTAAGTACATTAATTATAACATCTCATGTTAAAGATGGACTTGAGATGGCTAAAGAATACAATTTACCAAAGGTAATAAGAGATATTATAGCTCAACATCATGGTACAACCTTGGTTAAGTATTTTTATTATAAGATGAAAAACTCACCAGAGGGTGGAGAAGAAGTTAAGGAAGCTGATTTTAGATATCCAGGACCAATACCAGAAAGCAAAGAAGCTGGGATAATAATGTTAGCTGATTCTGTAGAAGCTGCGGTAAGGAGTATAAGTGAACCAACAAAGGGGAAAATAGAGGAAATGGTTAATAATATAATTAAAGATAAGTTGCATTCAGGTCAGTTAGACAACTGTGATTTAACTTTAAAAGACTTAACCAAAATAAGACAATGTTTTTTAAAAGTTTTAAGTGGAATATATCATGAGAGGATTGAATATCCTACAGAAGAAAAAGGAGTAAAATAAATTGGTATATACTGATAATAGACAATCTAAATTAGAAGTGACTAAGGAATTTCAAGAGTTTATAGAAAGTACTATAGAGTTTGCACTTAAAGAAGAAGAGGTTAAGGGTGAAACTCAGATATCTTTAATATTTGTTGATAATGATGAGATAAAAGATATAAATAGAGAAACTAGGTCTATAGATAAGGAAACAGATGTATTAAGTTACCCAATGATAGACTATGAGAAAGGAAAAGTATTTAAAGAGCAATATAGTAATTATGAGTTTGATGAAACTTATTTTGATGGTGAAGAGTTAGTACTTGGGGATATAGTAATATCTTTAGAAAAAGCTGTTGAACAGAGTGAAGATTATAATCATTCCTATGATAGAGAAGCTGCTTATTTAGCAGTTCACTCTGTTTTGCATCTTCTAGGATATGATCATATGGAAGAGGATGAAAAGAAGGTCATGAGAGATAGAGAAGAGGCTATACTTAATAAATTAAATATAACAAGAGGTTAAAGGGGTGATACTATGAAGGTTAAAAATTTGGTGGATAGCTTTAATCATGCTATAAATGGTATAATTCATTCTGTAAGAACTCAAAGAAATATGAAAATTCACATGTTCGCAGCAATATGTGTTTTAGGAGCTTGTTTCTTTTATGATATTTCTAAGGTTGAATTTCTTATATTGGCAGTAACAATAACAATGGTAATAAGTGCAGAATTAATAAATACTGCTATAGAGTATGCCATAGACTCTACCACGAATTTTTATCACCCTTTAGCTAAAATAGCTAAAAATGCTGCTGCTGGAGGAGTTTTAATAACAGCAGTTAATGCGATACTAGTTGGATATATAATATTTTGGGATAAGTTAAATAGAGCAACATTTGAGGTGGTAAACAAAATAAAAAATTCTCATCCTTATATGATATTTATTGTATTGATTATAGTTTGTATTGCAACAATAATAGTGAAGGCTATATTTGGTGAAGGAACGCCATTAAAAGGTGGTATGCCATCAGGACATAGTGCGTTAGCGTTTTCATTAGCTACAGCTATTTCTTTAATAACAGAGGAGCCTATTATAATAAGCTTAAGCTTCATAATGGCCTTTATAACAGCCCAGAGCAGGGTAGACTCAGAAGTACATTCTGTGGCAGAAGTTATCGTTGGAGCCATTTTTGGAACGGTTATGACTTTCATAATTTTTAAGCTTTTTAGTTAAAATAAGAGGAGGATTACGTATGGAGATAAATGTTGAAGAGCTGGTTTTAGCTGCTATAGAGATTAGAGAGCAAGCTTACGTTCCTTATTCAAAATTTAAGGTAGGAGCAGCTGCTTTATTTGAAGATGGAAACATATATAAAGGATGTAATATAGAGAATGCTTCTTTTGGAGCAACAAATTGTGCTGAAAGAACAGCAATATTTAATGCAGTATCAAAAGGCAATAGAACATTAAAAGCAATAGCCGTTATAGGTGATACAGAAAAGTATACTGCACCTTGTGGTATATGCAGACAGGTAATGGCTGAATTTGCAGAAAATGAAAATATAAAAGTGATAATAGTAAAAAATTCAAAAGATTATATAATAAAAACATTAGATGAAATGTTACCAGGATCATTTACTAAAAAGGATCTTGAGATTTAGGAGGAAGAATGTTTAAATCAGGTTTTATAACTATAGTGGGAAGGCCCAATGTAGGTAAGTCCACTTTAACCAACTATATTATGGGAGAGAAGCTATCAATAGTTTCTAATAAACCCCAAACAACTAGAAATAATATACAAACTATATTGACTGAGGAGGAGTATCAAATAGTGTTTGTTGATACTCCTGGAATACATAAACCAAAACATAAGTTAGGCGAATACATGGTTAACTCTGCGAAGGATTCTATAAAAGATGTAGACGTAGTATTATTCTTAATAACTCCAGATGTAACAATTGGAAGAGGCGATAGATTCATATTAGAGTCTTTAAAAAATCAAAAAGCCCCTGTTTTTCTTGTAGTTAACAAAGTAGATGAAAACACACATGATAAAGTTGCTGAAACTTTAGTAAACTATTCAAAAGAATTTGAGTTTGCTGAAATAATACCTATATCTGCCTTAAAGGGTAAAAACGTAGATACACTTAAAGAATTAATAGTTAAGTATTTACCAGAAGGTCCTAAGTACTATCCTGAAGATATGATTACAGATGTACAGGAAAAGTTTGTTGTAGCTGAAATTGTTAGAGAAAAAGCCTTAAAGACCCTTAGAGATGAGGTTCCACATGGTATTGCTGTAGATATAATTCAAATGAAACAAAACGACAAGGGAATGTACACAATAGAAGTAGATTTAATCTGTGAAAAAGACTCTCATAAGGGTATAATTATAGGTAAGAATGGACAGAGTTTAAAGAAGATTGGAGAAACGGCAAGATATGAAATAGAACGTTTCTTAAGAGAAAAAGTAAACTTAAAGATTTGGGTTAAAGTTAGAAAAGAGTGGAGAGATAATCCGCTACTACTCAAAGATCTAGGTTATAAGAAGCTTAAGTAAGCGGGTGGAGATATGTCACTTTTTGAAACTCAAGGAGTTATTATAAAAACCCAGGATTTTAAGGAAAATGATAAATTAGTTTGGATTTTTACAGAAAAGTCTGGAAAAATTACTACAATTGCAAAAGGTGCAAAGAAAGCTAAAAGTAGACATTTTTCTATAACACTTCCTCTATGTTATGGAGAGTATATGATGTTTAGAGGTAAAAATCTTTACTCATTATCAGAAGGGAAGATTATTAATTCCTTTCAAGGGTTATTAGGTAATTTAGAAAAACTTACTTATTCATCTTATCTTTGTGAACTTATAGATATATCTTTAATAGATGGAGAAAGTAATCCAAACTTGTTCAAAGATTTTGTTACTTGCTTATATTTATTAAATACCGATGCCATAGATTATGAACTTTTAGTAAGAAGCTTTGAACTTAAACTGCTTAAGTCTACAGGATATGGTTTGAACCTTAATAACTGTGCAAACTGTGGCAAAAAGATTAATACTAGTAGTTACATCAGTCTTGCAAATTATGGAGGAATATGTGGAGAATGTACGAAAGAATATAGTATTCGTATTTCTACTGCCGCTTATAATGTATTAAGGTTTCTAAATTCTTCACCAATGGATAAGGTTCATAGGGTTAATGTAAATACAGAAATTAAGGATGAGATATTTAAAGTAACATCAAGTATCTTTTCTTCAAACTATGCTAAAAAACCTAAAAGTTTAGAAATGTTAGAATATATAAAGGAGAGATAGCTGTGAGTGAAATAACATTAGAAAAAGTAGATAAAGTAAGAGAAAGAACTAATACTACTTATGCTGAGGCAAAATATGCTTTAGAACAATGTGACGGAGATGTTTTAGAAGCTATAATATATTTGGAAAATATAAAAACATCAGAAAAAGAATCTCAAAAAGAAGGAAAGTATGAAAGCTTTGAAGAATTTAAAGCTTACATCAAAGAAGTAGTTAGAAAAGGAAATGTTACAAGAATCAAAATTAAAAAAGATGATAGAACTGTGGTAGATATACCTGTAAATGCTGGAGTAGCAGCAGGGGTTATAGCTATAATGCTTCCACAATTATTAGCTATAGGAGTAGTTACGGCTATAGTTACTAAGCTTACTATTGAGATAACTAGAGAAAATGGAGAAGTTGAAGTAGTAAATAAGTATATAAAAGGGGCATATGATGATATAAAAGACAAAGCATCAGATGTTGCAGAAAGTATAAAAAGCAAAGTTTCAGAAGTGAAAAACGGAGCTTATAACAAAAGTAATACCCAAAAAAGCTCAAATGAAGAAGAAACTTTTTATACCTACACTGTTAATTTTGAGGAAGAAGAAAAAGAAACAGATTGATAAGACTGTAAAATAAAGAAAATAGAAGCAAATTAACATTAATGAGATGAAAATTAAAGAATCATGGGAATATTCAGTAAATTTAATTAATTATTCAGAAAATTTAGTATAGTAAAAGTTGTATAACATGTTATAATAATCTTGTAAATATTATAACTAATTTGAATTGTCTGAATATTCCTTGATGAAACGAGGGATAGTATGAAGTTTTCCAATAGACAAGAAGAAATCATTAGGTTGGTGAAAGAAGGACAGCCTATAACATCAGAAGCCTTAGCAGAAAAATTAGGAGTAACAAGAGCGGCAATAAGACCAGATTTATCTGTATTAACAATGATGGGAATATTAGATGCAAGACCTAAGGTAGGATATGTATATTCATCGAAAACTACAAAAAGTCGAGTTTATGATTTTATTTCCAACATAAAAGTTAAAGATATAATGTCAAAGCCAACAATTGTTTCAGAAGAGACTATGGTATATGACGCTATTGTGTATCTTTTCCTTAAGGATGTTGGAACTCTTTTTGTTGAAAACGATGGAAATTTGACGGGAGCTGTTTCTAGAAAAGACTTTCTAAAGATAGCAATTGGAGGTACAGATATACATAAGGTACCTGTAGGCGTCATAATGACAAGGATGCCTAATATAATTTATGCTAGTCCAGAGGATTCGGCGTTTGTTGTGGCAAAGAAAATAATAGAACATGAAATTGATAGCATTCCAATTATAGAAAGAGAAGCACGAGAAGATAGAGAAATAATAAAAATGGTAGGGAAGGTATCCAAAACAAATATTACGAAGCTTTTTGTAAGACTAGGAGATAGTTAATAGTGCAACTTTCGGGAAAGTCCCGTTAGTATATATAACAATAATTTTCGTATCGAACGGAGGAGTATTGAGATGGAAGAAAAGAAGTACGTGTACCTTTTTAGTGAGGGAAATGCATCAATGAAAAACCTTTTAGGGGGAAAGGGTGCTAACTTAGCGGAAATGACAACTCTAGGAATACCAGTACCACAAGGTTTTACAGTAACGACTGAAGCATGTAACAAATATTATGATGATGGTAGAGTTATAGCTAACGAAGTTATAGATGAAATTTATGAGAAAATGCATGAACTTGAAAAAATCACTGGCAAAGAATTTGGAAATGTTGAAAAACCTCTTCTTGTTTCAGTAAGATCTGGAGCAAGAGCATCAATGCCGGGTATGATGGATACAATATTAAATTTGGGGTTAAATGATGAATCTGTTGAAGCAATGGCAAAGCTTACAAACAATCCAAGATTTGCTTATGATTCATACAGAAGATTCATACAAATGTTCTCAGATGTAGTTATGGATGTTGAGAAAAGATTATTTGAAAATCTTATCGATGAGATGAAAGAAGAAAATGATGTTCATCTTGACACTGATTTAACTGCTGATGACTTAAAAGAGTTAGTAAAAAGATATAAGGCTCTTTATAAGAAAGAAAAGGGAGAAGAGTTCCCACAAGATCCTAAAGTACAGTTAATTGAATCAGTTACAGCTGTATTTAGATCATGGGATAATCCTAGAGCTATAGTTTATAGAAGACTTAATGACATTCCAGGAGCATGGGGAACTGCTGTAAATGTTCAAGAAATGGTATTCGGTAATAAAGGGGAAACTTCAGGAACAGGGGTTGCTTTCTCAAGAAACCCAGCAACAGGTGAAAATGCTATATATGGTGAATACTTAATGAATGCACAAGGTGAAGACGTTGTTGCAGGTATTAGAACACCACTCCCAATTTCTAAATTGCAAGTTCAAAATCCAGAAATATATAAACAGTTCGAAGATATTGTTAATACATTAGAAACTCACTACAAAGATATGCAAGATATGGAGATAACTATAGAAGACGGGAAATTATATTTCCTACAAACAAGAAATGGAAAGAGAACAGCTCAGGCTGCACTTAAAATAGCTGTAGATTTAGTTGAAGAAGGAATGCTTACTAAAGAAGAAGCTATATTAAAAGTTGAACCTAAGCAATTAGATTCATTACTTCATCCAAACTTTGATGAAACTGAATTAAAGAACACTGAAGTAATAGCTAAAGGATTACCAGCATCACCAGGAGCTGCTTCAGGAAAAATAGCATTTACTGCCGAAGAAGCTAAATTAAGAGCTGAAAATGGTGAAAAGGTTATCTTAGTTAGACTAGAAACTTCACCAGAAGACATAGAAGGTATGATTGCAGCACAAGGTATACTTACAGTAAGAGGAGGAATGACTTCTCATGCTGCGGTTGTTGCAAGAGGAATGGGAACTTGCTGTGTTGCAGGTTGTGGAGCTATTAAAGTTAATGAAGCAGCTAAGACAGTAGAAGTTAATGGAAAAGTTTTAACTTCAGAAGATTGGTTGTCTATAGATGGATCAACAGGAAATGTTTATCCTACAGCATTAAAAACTGTTGCACCTGAAATATCAGGATATTTTGCAACTTTCATGGGCTGGGCTGATGAAGTTAGAAAGTTAAAAGTAAGAACTAATGCAGATACACCAAAAGATACTATGCAAGCTGTTGAGTTTGGTGCTGAAGGTGTGGGATTATGTAGAACAGAGCATATGTTCTTTGCAGAAGATAGAATAATGGCTGTTAGAGAGATGATAGTAGCTAAAAATGAAGAGCAAAGAAGAAAGGCCTTAGAAAAGCTTCTTCCTATGCAAAAAGGAGACTTTGTTGGAATATATGAAGCCCTAGAAGATAGACCAGCTACTATAAGATTCCTAGATCCACCACTACATGAATTCTTACCACATTCTGATGAAGATATAGAAGCATTGGCAAAAGAAATGGGATTAACTTTTGAAGATTTAAAAGCTACAGTGGAAAGTCTTCATGAATTTAACCCAATGATGGGACATAGAGGATGCCGTTTAGCAGTTTCCTATCCAGAAATAGCTGAAATGCAAACAAGAGCAGTTATAGAAGCTGCAATTGAAGTTAAAAACAATAAGGGATACAATGTAGTTCCTGAAATAATGATTCCTCTTATAGGAGAAATAAAAGAGCTTAAGTTCGTTAAAGATGTTGTAATTAGTACTATCAAAGCAGTACTAGAAGAAACAGGAGCAGAGTTAGAATATAAAGTAGGTACTATGATAGAGATACCTAGAGCTGCAATTACTGCAGACGAAATAGCTAAAGAGGCAGAGTTCTTCTCATTTGGAACAAATGACTTAACTCAAATGACATTTGGATTCTCAAGAGATGACGCAGCTAAGTTCCTAAATGCTTACTATGAAAATAAAATATATGAGCAAGATCCATTTGCTAAGTTAGATCAAAATGGAGTTGGAACATTAGTTAAGATTGCAGTTGAAAAAGGAAGAGCAACTAGACCAGACATTAAACTTGGTATATGTGGAGAACATGGTGGAGATCCATCATCAGTTGAGTTCTGCCATAACATTGGTTTAGACTATGTTAGTTGTTCACCATTTAGAGTTCCACTAGCAAGACTTGCAGCAGCTCAAGCACAAGTTAAAAATCCAAGATAATTAAATATAAAAAGGAGGCTTCAAGTAAAATCTTGAAGCCTTTAAATTTTTATTTTATAATTTTCTTCAATTGCAGCTATTATGTCAGTTGAAAAACTAAGTTGAAAATCAGTTCTATCAACAACTTTAGATAAAAGCAAATTAAACGAATTTTTATTGCACTTCTTTATATTTTTATAGTAGTCACGTGAAAGCTTCCAATACTTTTGTGGAAATATTAGATATGCTAAAATATACTTTATATCGTCTTTATTAAGTTTATTAATTGATAAATAGTTATTTATTAAAGATAAAGCTAACTCCACATTCCATTTAGTATTTTCTCGTTTTAATAATCTTCTCAAAAGATAGGAAATATCTTTTGCTACATAATCATATCTACACTTGTCAAAATCGATAACCCAAACATAACCATCAACATTAAAAATTATATTTTTATTAACATAATCACCGTGACATAGAGATTTTGTAAGATTATCAAAGTTTACAGTAGAAAGAATCTCTAATGATGTTTTAGCTAAATATTCATTAGCATCAAAATGTTTTAAATAGGTCTTAGAAAATTTATCTTTGTATTTAAATGCATAGTTTGAACAATTAAGCATGTGAGAAAAGTGTTTCATTGTAGATATGTATAAATTATCAAAACCCTTTCTAATAGTTGCGCCGTTAATAGGGAAAAAGTTTTCTCCTTCCTTATGCATTGTTGCTAGGTTTCTTATTGAATATATAACATGTTCTAAGTTATCAAAATCACATTTCACCCCATCAACCCAAGGAGTTAATATAAATAACATGTCCTTATAAGATACATATCTTCCTTTATTTATATTTGGTATTAGGTTAGGTACTTTAATACCTTTTTGGTGATACCACTCAATTGCAGAGTACACAAAAAGAAGATCCTGTTCACTATAATAAACTTTTTTTAAACAGAAATCCCCATAAACAGAAGAAATTTTATATACAGCACGTTGTTTTGCAGTATCCTTAAATTTTACTGGAGTAATGTCGCAATCAAAAATATTATATTGTGATAAAATAAATTCCTTAATCTCGTATATACTTAGTAACTCTCTTTTTTTATCTACAGCCTCTTTTGCCATAAATACCTCCTCTTTAAAAGCTCCTATTAATATGATATTAATGAATTTATTTATTTATTCTAATGGATAATAAAATTAAAGGATAAAATAATTATATGAAATAAAATATTAAAAACTTTCATAAATAATATATAGTGATTAAAAAATGAAGGAATTTTATGATTGATATAGAATAATAATTTAAGAGGTGAATTATATGAACATTAGGGAAAAAATTGAAAGAAATGAAGAGTTGACATTGATAAAAGAAGCCTCCTTTTCTAGTAAAACATTAGGTAGGAATACTCCTGAGGAAAAGGATGTTACTAGAACTGATTATATGATAGACAGAGATAGGGTTATACATTCTAAATCTTTTAGACGTTTGAAACATAAAACGCAGGTTTATATAAAAACTTTTGGAGATCATTACAGGACTAGATTAACTCACACTTTGGAAGTATCCCAGATAGGAAGGACAATTGCAGCAGGAATTGGTTTAAACGAAGTATTAGTTGAGGCTATAACTTTAGGTCATGATTTAGGTCATGTTGCTTTTGCTCATAATGGAGAAGAAGTTCTTAATGAATTTTTGCCAGGTGGATTTAGACATAATGAACAAAGCGTTAGAGTGGTTGAGAAATTAGAGAAAAACGGCAAGGGACTTAATTTAACAGCTGAAGTTATAGATGGGATTTTAAATCATAGTGGATTTTCAAATGGAAAAGCAAAAGCAAAAACTCTTGAAGGGCAAGTTGTGAAATATAGTGATAAGATGGCATATATTAATCATGACATAGATGATTCTATAAGAGCTAATCTTTTAAGAGAAGATATGCTTCCTAAAGAAATTATAAAGGTTTTAGGAAATACCCATGGCGAAAGAGTGGATACATTAGTTAATGATTGTATAGAAAACACATTAAAAAACATAAATGATAATAATATTAAGGTTAGTTTAAGTAAAGAGGTTGGGGATGCTATGGCTGAACTTAGAAAGTTTATGTTTAAAAATATTTATTTAGGTGATGTATTAAAGGTTGAAAGAAACAAAGCTAAGTTTGTCTTAGAGAATGTAATAGAACATTTTTATAAAAACCCACAAGAAATGCCAGAAATTTATCAGAACATAGTGAAAGCAGAAGGATTACATAGAGGAGTTGCAGATTATATAGCAGGAATGAGTGACGATTATTGTATCAATATCTTCAATAATCTTTATGTTCCAAAGTTTGTAATTTATTAAATAATTAAGAATAATAGAAGATAATTTTTGGTAAAATAAGTGAAGCTGGAAAGAATTTTGAAAATTTTACAGGAGTATATGATTGTTTTTAACAAATAATCGTAAAAACTTCTATATTTATTAAATTTCCCAAGAAGGATTTATAAAATTTATGTCGAATATAAATATAATTGTTGAAAAAAATATCAAAGTAAGGAGGGGAACTCCTTGCAGATTCAAGAAGCATTGATAGAAAGGATAAAGCAGGAAAATGATATTGTAGAAATCATTTCTGAAACTGTAAGGCTTAAGAGATCAGGAAGAAATTATATGGGGTTATGTCCATTTCATAATGATAAGACTCCGAGTTTTTCCGTGTCTCAGGACAAACAAATTTATAAGTGTTTTAGTTGTGGAGAAGCTGGAAATGTTATTACTTTTTTAATGAAAAGTAAGAAACTAACCTTTATGGAAGCGATAAAAGTTTTAGCAGATAAAGCTAACATTCCTCTAAATTTAGAAAATGGAGAAAAAAATTCAACTGCAATTAAAAAAGAGTTGATGTATAAGATTAATACAGAGGCAGCTAGATTCTTTTTTTCTAATTTATTTAAAAGTAGAGATGTTATGAGTTACTTCCAAAATAGAGGGTTATCTTTAAAAACAATTAAAAGTTTTGGGTTAGGTTTTGCTAAAAATGATTGGAATAGTTTAAGATTTTATTTAAAATCTAAAGGTTACAATGAGGCAATACTTGAGGAAGTAGGGTTGATAATTAAATCAGAAAAAGGAAACTATTATGATAGATTTAGAAATAGAGTAGTATTTCCGGTTTTTGATTTTAAAGGTAGAGTAATAGGATTTGGAGGTAGAGTACTAGATGATTCTAAGCCAAAATATCTTAATTCTCCAGAAAGTTCAATCTTTGTTAAAGGCACTAATTTATATGGATTAAATTTTGCTATTAAAGATGGGCTTCCAGAAAGATATTTTGTAATAGTTGAAGGTTATATGGATTGTATATCCCTTCACCAACATGGAATTAAAAATGCAGTTGCATCACTAGGTACAGCACTAACACTAAATCAAGCAAGATTATTAAAGCGATATGCAGATAAGGTTATAATATCTTACGATGCTGATGCTGCAGGACAAAATGCTACCATAAGAGGATTAGAGATTTTAAGAAGTGCAGGTTTTGATGTTAGAGTACTCACAGTTCCTAAAGGAAAAGATCCTGATGAGTATATAAGAAGTAATGGTAAAGAAGCCTTTTTAAAACTTATAGATGAATCTCTTCCACTAATTGAATATAGGTTAAAAAGAGCAAAAGAAGGAATAGATTTTACTAACAACGAGCATGTAATTTTATATGGGCAGAAAGTTACAGAAATATTAGCAGAGTTAAATCCCATAGAAAAAGATGTTTATGTTAAAAAGATTTCAGAAGAAACAGGAATAAGAGAGCAGGCATTATATGACCTACTTTCTAAAAAAGTGACAAAATTCCAAAAAGATGAAAACTTTATGAATAATAAGGAAGAAAATGGAACAAAATCATATATAGAGCCTGCTTACCTTAAGGGAGAGAGGCAACTTCTTAAACTAATGACAAAAGATGAATATTTTCAATTAATAAAAGAAAATATAAGTGAACAGGAGCTAATTTCAAAAGCTCATCAAAATATTTACCGACTTATTATAGAAGGTAAAGAAGAAAAAAAAGACCACTTGGAGGATTTTGTAGAATACAATTGCAAAGATACAAATTCTCAAAGTGAATGGATTAAGATAAGAGAATTAGAAATATTAGAGGGTAATATAGAAGCATCTATCAAAGATTATATTTATAACATAAGAAAATATAGATTAGAGAATAAAATGCATACTATAAAGAAAAAGCTAAAGGAAAGTGAAGATAAAGGGGTTTTTGAGGATTTAATTAATCTAGCGAAAGAATTAAAGAATGTTGATTTAGAACTCAAAAGATTAAAAAGAGGTTAAATGGCGTAGCGGAAGGAGGTATTTTAATGGCTGAAAAAATTACTAAAGGTAAGGATAAGGTTGAAAAGACTGAGGATTTAAAAGATAAAAGTACAAAAATGACAGTTGTTAAGAAGTTAATTGAGAAGGGTAAGAAAAGTGGAAGCATAACATACAAGGAGATAATGGATGAACTTGATGAAATAGATCTAAACCCTGAACAAATAGAAAAGATATATGAAGTATTAGAATCCATGGGAATTGAAGTTTTAGGTGATATTGGAGAAGCAGAAGTCGAAGAAGAACTTGATTTATCAATCCCAGAAGGAATTGCTATAGATGACCCTGTTAGAATGTATTTGAAAGAAATAGGTAAGGTTCCACTGCTATCTTCTGAGGAAGAAATTCAACTTGCTCAGAGAATTGAAAATGGGGATAGTTATGCTAAAAAGAAGTTAGCAGAAGCTAATTTAAGATTGGTTGTATCTATTGCCAAAAGATATGTTGGTAGAGGAATGTTATTTTTAGATTTAATTCAAGAAGGTAATTTAGGACTTATAAAAGCTGTTGAAAAATTCGATTTTACTAAAGGATTTAAGTTTTCAACATATGCTACTTGGTGGATAAGGCAGGCTATAACAAGAGCGATAGCAGACCAAGCAAGAACAATAAGAATACCAGTTCATATGGTTGAAACTATAAATAAACTTATAAGAGTTCAAAGACAACTATTACAAGAACTTGGAAGAGATCCTTTCCCAGAAGAAATATCTAAGGTTATGGATTTACCTGTAGATAAGGTTAGAGAGATTCAAAAGATAGCTCAAGAACCAGTTTCATTAGAAACTCCTATAGGAGAAGAGGAAGATTCACATCTTGGAGACTTTATTCCAGATGATGATGCTCCAGCACCAGCAGAGCAAGCAGCATTTACAATGCTTAAAGAACAATTGATTAATGTATTAGATACACTAACTCCTAGAGAAGAAAAAGTTTTAAGACTAAGATTTGGTTTAGATGATGGAAGAGCTAGAACTCTAGAGGAAGTTGGAAAAGAGTTTAATGTAACTAGAGAAAGAATAAGACAGATAGAAGCTAAAGCTTTAAGAAAGCTAAGACATCCTAGTAGAAGCAAAAAGTTAAAAGATTATTTAGATTAGTTATTAGCACCTTTTTAGGTGCTAATTTTTATATCCTATGCTATAATGATTTTTGAGGTGATTTTAATGGAAGAATTTAAGCCTAAAAAAGGCTTAGCATTATTGGAAATTATAATGTATATAGTAGTTGCTAATGGGCTGTATTTAGCAGTAAATAGCTTTGTAAATTCTTACATAGAATTAACATTACTGCAGCTTTTAGTTATTTTATTTAATATATATTGTATTTACTATTTATTAATCACACTAACTTTGAAGTATCAGATAGAAAATAATATAGTAATAATAAATTCGTTAATGGGTATAAGAAAAATAAAAATATACTTAGATGATATTGATGGATACAATATTAGTACAGGTCCTATAAAAGGATTTAAACTTTCGGGGTTTGGAAGAGATAGGTATGGGTTTGGTAATTATGTTGTTGATAAAGTTGGGGTTACCCATATGTTTGCATCCTCTAATAGTGAAGTAATATACTTACATTCATCAGAGATAAGTTATGGAATATCACCAATAGACGCTGAGAAATTTAAGAATATAATAGAAGAAAAAGATATAGAATTACAGGAATTTGAAACTAAAGTAAACAAAAACAGAAGATTATATAAAGATAAAAAGTTATTTGTTCCATTTATATTAACTACAGTAATAATCTTTTATATAATCTTAAATCCATTTATATTGTATTTAAAACAAGCATTGCCAGCATCAATGCCACTAAGCTTTGATGGTAAATTTAAACCCATAGTAATGGGAACTGGTAAAAACTTTGCGTTTAAACAAATGTCATATGGAGTTTTAAATATGATTATTCTATTTTGCATGTATTATGCTTCACATTTTAATGCAAAATATGATAAGAGATCTGCATATAAATTTATATATATAGCTTTAGCTATAGCCTTAGCATTTCTCTTGTTTCAAATTAAGATATTAAATGTCTATCTATAGAACGGAGTAATTATGGAGTTAAGCAAAAGATTAATGTGTATAGTGAATAACATGGATAAGTGTGAAAGTGTGATTGATGTTGGAACAGACCATGGATATATTCCTATTTATGCAGTTAAAAATAAAATATGCACTAAAGCGATTGCTTCAGACATAAACAAGGGGCCAAAAGAGAAGGCAGAAAGCAATGTTAGGTTTGAGGGTGTTTCTGATAAGATTCAATGTAGATTAGGTGCAGGTTTGGCCAATGTAAAATTTGGAGAAGTTGAGTCTGCTATTATTGCTGGAATGGGCGGTAATTTAATAAGAGATATTATTGTACAAGACATAAAGAAGGTACAAAAATTTAAATATATGATTCTACAACCAGCTCAAAATGCAGAAATCTTAAGAGCGTTTTTATATAAAGGTCCTTTTGAAATTTTAAAAGAAGATTTAGTTATAGATGAAAATATATTTTATGAGGTTTTTAAAGTAAAGTACAATAAAAATAAAATAGATGAAGTAAAAGTTAAGGAAGATTCCTTTTATTATGAAGTTAGCACAAGACTTATAGAGGATAAACATCCATTAATTAAAGATTTTATAGAAAATAAACTTGATAGATACAAAACTATTCTTTCTTTTATAAAAGAGGATACTGAAAGTGCTGTTAAAAGAAAAGAAGAAATAACAGCTAAAATAAAAAGATTAAAGGAGCTAATAATATGAAGTTAGAACAAATAATTAATATTATGGAAAAGATAGCTCCACCTATATTAAAAGAAGACTATGATAATGTTGGGCTTATGGTTGGAGATAAAACATCGGATATTAAGAAGGTGTTAATAGCATTAGATTGTACATTAGATGTAATAGAAGAAGCTAAAGAACATACTGTGGATCTAATTATTACTCATCATCCATTAATTTTTAGAAAACCATCTACCATAACTACAGATACTTTGATGGGTAAAAAAATAATTAATCTTATAAAAAATAATATAAATCTCTATTCAAGTCACACAAACTTTGATTCTGTTAAAGAAGGTTTAAATGATAAAATAGTTGAACTTCTTGGATTTTCAGCTAAATCCATATTAGAACCAACAAAAGTTAAAGGTTTTGATGAGAGTGGGATAGGAAGATTTGTGGAATTAGAAGAAGTAATAACATTAGATGAGTTAATAGATAGAGTTAAAACCTCTTTAAATATTAGTAATTTGAGATATGTTCCATCTGGAAATGATAGAATTAAAAAGATAGCTATAATAAATGGAAGCGGTCAAGATTTTTTCTCTATAGCTTATAATAATGGGGCAGATTGCGTAATCACAGGTGATACTACTTATCATTATGCAAGTGATTATAAAGAAATGGGATTAAATATTCTTGATATAGGACACTTTGGAAGCGAGTGGCCAGTGTTTATGGAACTATCTAAGAAAATTATAAAAGACATTAAATCAGTTGAAGATGTTGAAATTTTAATATCGAAAAAATCAGAAGATCCATATAGATTTATATAGAGTTGATATAATAAGAGCTAGAGATAGCTTTTATTTTTTTGTAGTAGATATTTAGGTGAATAAGATTTTTATCATAAAACGAAACTAAAGCATATATATGTAGTAATATAATAACAATACTTTTAGAGGGAAAAAATGAGTAAAAAAAGAGAAAGCAAATATAAACCAGGGGTAGGTTATGTTAGCGGTAATAGAGAAAACTTAGCGGAAGATTCTAAAAAAGTTCTTGAAGATATAAAGGATATATATGAAAGTTCTAAATTAAAGAAGAATATAGAGTCAGGAAAAATAGGTAATATGAAAATCGGAAATATGAAGATCGGAAAGTACATTAGTAAGAAGAAATATTCTTCTATTGAGCTAACACCAACTAAACTTGGAATACTTGGAGTCATGTTTTTAGTTTTGTTATTTTCAGGAGTTGGAATGTTTGGTGTGGTTATTATTTTTCTTTTACTTATCGCATTGAGTATTTGTAAGTAATTCACTAAAGTTAGTAAAATAAATAATTTGCAAAATACACTCTTATATGATAAGATAAATCTTGCGAGTAAGCCAGTCAATCGCTGCTGACTTACGTCAGGAGAGGAAAGTCCGAGCTCCGTAGAGCAGGGTGCTGGTTAACTGCCAGTGGAGGCGACTCTAAGGAAAGTGCAACAGAGATATACCGCCCAAGTTTTTGGGTAAGGGTGGAAAGGTGAGGTAAGAGCTCACCAGCATATAGGTGACTATATGGCTATGTAAACCCCACCTGGAGCAAGACCGAATAGAGAGGCAAATGGGGCTGCTCGTCCCGCCTCTGGGTGTGTCGCTTGAGCCTATTGGGAACAATAGGCCTAGATAGATGATTGACTAATACAGAACTCGGCTTATAGACTTATCTCGCAAAAAAACACTAAGTTTTGAACTTAGTGTTTTTTATTTTGCAACTCAAAAGCCTTTTTACTTTCTCACTACCATCGTTTTGTATTTCGATATTAACATGGGAATAAATATCTACAAACTTAAGAAATTTATGGAATAAAAAAGCAAGATTTTTGTAAGTTTTTATTATATAATGTATTATTAGATGTTTTAAATTAAGAGCTAATAAGTAGGAGTTATATAATGAAGTTTTTGATAAATTCAAGTGTTTTGCTTATTATTAATATTACATATATGAACTTATTGCTTAGTAGGAGAAAGAGCGTTAAGTACTCATCAGCCATACTTGCTATAAACATACTTATTATGGTTCTTGGCTCAGTAGTCTCAGATATACTTCTTATAGATACTGTTTTTTATAAGTATGTTATATTTCTTTTATTGTGTACTTTAATATTTTATATATATCTAGTTTTTGATGAGCCTATTTCAATTAAAATATTTACCTGCATAACGGTATGACTCTTTTCTGTAATTATACTTATAATATCAAGCTGTATTGTTGGATTATTCAAAATAGAGGATATAGATGTATACAGACATATATCTATGATTTTAAGAACATCAATTCAACTTTCTATAATACCAGTAATATATTTCTCAAGTAAAATATATAAGGAAATGATTAGACTTGTATCAAGTAGATTTATAGCTATAATCTCTTTGTATAGTATAATAATGTTTCTTTTTTTAGCTAAATTTTATGAACTTAATACCAATAAAGCTATAGTTTCTTATGGTGTTTTTAATAGCATAATGTTTGTAGTTGTAATATTATTATCTTATGTAATAATATTTATTGCTATCTATTCAGTAAATAAAAATATGGAATTACAATATAAATTTAAGATTATAGATACTCAAATAGAATTACAAAAGCAAAATTATAATGCTTTAAGTGAATCAATAGAGAACTACTACACATTTAAACACGATATAAGATATCATATCCTTGCAATAAAATCTTTGATAGAAGCTGAAAATTATTCTGGAGCAAAAGAATACATTAGTAAGTTTGATAACAGCGAAATATTCCCAAATGTAGGACGAATATGTGAAAACTTTACTATGGATTCATTTCTTAAATATTATCTTGGAATATCAGCAAAGTATGATATTGACTTTAAAATTGATGTAAATATACCCCAAAATATAAGTATAGAGGAACTAGATTTATTGATAGTTTTAGGAAATTGTATTGAAAATTCTGTGGAGGCTTGCAAAAAAGTTAATATTAAAAATAGAAGATATATAGATCTAAAAGTTGATATTAAAGGACTACAGATGGTAATAAAAATACAAAATAGTTTTGATGGACAGGTTTTAGTAGAGAAAAACTCCATAAAAACAACTAAAGATGAAGAGGGTCATGGTATAGGTTTATCTAGTGTAAAGAAAGTAACTGAGAAATATAAGGGTTACTTTAATACAAAATATAATAATCAAGAATTTCAGGTTAATATTATTATTAATTTGAATTAATTAATAAATCAAGATGGTGATATAAATGATAAATATAGCAGTCTGTGATGATATTAAGGAAGAACTGGAGCTAATATCTTCTTATGTATCAAAAATTATTAACAATATAAATATAGAGTTTAAAATTAGTACTTTTAATGACGGGGAAGAGTTTATTGAGCATGTTAGTTCCTCTAAAGAAAGCTATGACATTGTTTTTTTAGATATTTATATGAAATTTTCTAATGGAATAAACACTGCAAAAAAAAATTAGGGAGTTTGACAAGGAGTGTAAAATAATATTTATAACTTCTTCAAAGGAGCATGCAATAGAAAGTTATGAAGTGAGAGCACTATATTATATTTTAAAGCCTATTGAGGAAGATAAATTAAAAGATGCTATATTTATAGCTATAGAGGACTTAAATTTAAATGATAAAAATATTGTTATAAAAAATAAAAAAGGAAGCTATAAAATTATTTATAAAGATATTCTGTATGCAGAGAGCAGTGCTAGAGTAGTTATGATACATTTGGTGTCAGGACAAACTATTAGTTTTTATTCTAAACTTAAGGATTTTATTGAACTTATTCAGGATGATAGATTTATTAGATGTCATAAAAGTTTTGTTGTAAATATGCATCATGTCATAAAAATAGAAGGCAATTATATTTTTATGAGTGGAAATCTCAAAATACCAATAAGCAGCGTAAATTCAGGAACAGTAAAAGAAAAATACTTTAATTACTTATTAAACTAAATAATATATTTGAAATACATGTGAAAGGTTGCATGTATTTTTTTATTAATTTTTACATTTTAAGACGCAGTTTTTACATTAAATGAGTTTAAATTACAAAATATGATATTTTATAGAAAAGGGACTAAAAGTTATAAAAAAAGATAAGTGAGGAGTGAAAATTATGGTTAATAAAATAATTTGCTGTATGTCTGTAAATAAGGTTACTTTAATATATAAATTATTTAAGGTAGGCTTTAAGTTTCATAATGGTAAAGGAGAAGCTTTTATAGAAATATGATTATTAAAGATATACTAAAATTTAATCTAGTGATATTTCTATAAATATTAAGGGCACAGCCCTTGAAATTTATAAAATGGAGGTTAATTTCTATGGGAGAAGTAATTGTAATAACATCGGGTAAAGGTGGGGTTGGAAAAACTACTACTACAGCTAATATAGGTACGGCATTAGCTGCCTTGGGGAAAAGTGTTGTACTAGTAGATGGAGATACTGGACTTAGAAATTTGGATATACTTTTAGGTCTTGAAAATAGAGTTGTTTACAACTTAGTGGATGTCTTAGATGAAAGATGCAGCTTAAGACAAGCTCTAATAAAAGATAAAAGAAGCGATAGGTTATACTTACTTCCAACGGCTCAAACTAATAATAAAAATGATATAGATACTTCAAAGATGTTAGAGCTAGTTAATCAGCTTAAACTTTCTTTTGACTATGTGTTAATAGATTGTCCTGCAGGCATTGAGCAAGGATTTGAAAATTCAGTTATAGGTGCTGATAGGGCACTTGTTGTAGTAAACCCAGAACTTACATCAATAAGAGATGCGGATAGAGTTATAGGGATGATTGAAGATAGAAACATTAGGGACATAAAGCTTATAATAAATAGAATTGACTATGAAATGACTAAAAATGGGGATATGCTAGATGTTGAAGATATAGTTAATAGTTTAAATATAGAATTAATAGGTATTATCATTGATGATAGAACAATAACAATTGCAACTAATAGAGGAGAGCCAATTACACTAAATAAAAATTCTAAACTTAGAATGTCTTTTATGAGGATTGCTATGAGAGTAACTGGTAAGAAGTTGCCATTTAAATATAATGATAGAAGTGATAAATCTTTTAGTTCAACTTTTAGAAAGTTATTTGCTTCAAAATAATTGAGGATAAGTGATGAAAAATTTTTATAATAAAACATCCTCGAAAGAAGTTGCAAGCAAAAGATTGAAACTTATATTAATTAATGACAGGGATAGTTTAAGTTTAGAGTTATTAGAGAAAATAAAAAGTGAAGTAATAATGGTAATTGCCAAGTATATTGAAATACATAATACAGAGGTGGAATTAAAAATAATAAAAAATAGTTCACCTGGAGTTGATTCATCAATACTAGTAGCCAATATACCTATTAAGGTTAATAGATATAGATAAAAGTCCATAAATTTAAAGGTGGATTAGAGTATCCACCTTATTTTAATTATTTAAAGTACAACGCTAACAGCGCCATCTTTTTCTTCTAACTTTCTATTACTTTTAATAACAACTTTATCACGATATTGATAAGTATCTAATATTAAACCGTTTGGGTACTTAAATAAGTTTCTAGTGTATTCATTAGTTTGTGTAACTTCTGTTTTAACTTGATCAAAATCAACTTCGAATGGTGTAAGAACTTCTATAACGTTAGTAAATGTATATTCAAACATAATTGTCACCCCCTTTAAAAAGTAATTCTACATGTAGGATGAAAATCCTTTAATAATAGATTAAAAATTGAATGAGGAATTTTAAACTGATTTTGTGTATAATATATTTATCAAATTTTATAAGGAGTCATAAAATGGATAAGATAATATGTATAGTAGGTGAAAGTGGAAGCGGAAAGTCTACTATTGCAGAAAGATTAGAAGAAGAAGGATATAATTATATTCAAAGTTATACAACAAGGAAAAAAAGATATGATGGAGAAAAAGGTCATATATTTGTAGATGCTGCTACATACCATGAGTTTGCAAGTAGAGAAGATGAAGTAATAGCTTATACATATTTTAATTCAAATCATTACTGGGCTACTAGGGAGCAATATAGAAATAAAGGTGTGTCCGTTTATGTAATTGATCCAATTGGAGTAGATAAAATAAAAAAAGAGATAAAAGATGCTAAGATAATAGTACTATATATAAAGACAGATAAGGAAATTAGAATTGACAGAATGTGTTTGAGAAAACATAATAGGCTTAATGTTGTAGATGAGGATATTTTGCAAAGAGTAGAGCATGATAGTAAAGCATTTAATATTATAAAATGTGATTATGTTATTGATGGTAACAGAAGTAAGGAAAGTATATTTAGAGATGTTGTTAAAATAATAAATTATAAATAACTATTTTGGAAAACATTAAAAACCTAACCTTCTAATAATACAAATAATAATTGAGAATACTATAGAATAATTAGGAGGTGCAAAATTGCAAATAAATGAATATATATTAAATATAAAAGAATTAACAAAGGATTTTATAAAAGAAAACCTAGGAGAATTAATTGATTTTGATGTAATGAGCCTTCCAGAAGAAAAAGGGATTTTCTTTATATATAAAAAAGACAGTAATGAGCTAGAATATATAGGAAGCGCAGATGAAGCTAACTCTAATATTAAAGATACATTATCAGAATATTTAAATCCAGAGTTTACTCAATTAGAATTTCGTAATAAAGTTATGCACAGTATTTATAACTCCATTAATTGGGTGGAAAATGAAATAGGGGAAGAAGTAAAAAATGTAGAACAAATAAACAAAACCATAGAATATATTAAAGGGAATTACAAGATAAGAGTAATAGTATTTCCTTCAGATACAGAGATTAAAGATATAAAACTTATAAAAAAGGCTTGTATATCTTTAGAAAGTCCAAATTTAAATGATTAAAAATGGTAGTTCACGAATGAACTACCATTTAATTTTAAAGTATAGATCCTAATAAGAACCAAGGAAGTGGATTAAATCCTTGATTAGGGTATGGATGGTAAGGGTAGCCGTAGCCATATCCATGATTCCAATATGGATTCATAGGATATGGATTCATTGGATACGGAGGTCTAGGGTTAGACTTTGATTTTTTCTTTTTTCGCATATCTTGGGAATCCTCAAGGTCTGCTCCAATAGGCATATAATAAGGATTAAGTACAAAAGGTATTTGGTGAATATCCGTATTAAAAGGGGTATATTCGCTATCTTCGTAGTCGTCATCATAAGATAAAGATCTGAAATAGTTACTGTAATCATCCAGACTCTCAGTTCTTATTTCTTCATCGATATTAACGTACATTTACATCCTCCAAAAAACATTCTTATATGTATAGTGTATAGATTTAGTGATTAAAATGTGAATTAATTATATAGAGAATTTAAAAAAACATATAAAGCTATATTTAGAAGCATAAAATGATAATAATTATCTATTGAAAGTATTTATTATTTGATATTTATAGTGTATAATGAAATAAAATATTTTATAAAAAGGATGGTTGTACATGGAGAATACACAAAATAAAAAACAATGTCGCTGCGGAGGCAATAAAACAGTTGAATTAGTAAAGGATCCAAATGCAACATGCTCATGTGGCAAAAGAAAGTTAAGTGAAAAGAAAGAAGAGGGCTGTGGCTGCGGTTGCGGGTGTAGTTAGTTAAATTTAGCTGTTTAGGAGATTTTACTTCCTAAACAGCTTTTTTATAGATATATTCTTTTAATTGAACTGTCAGCAATAATAGGAGAGAGTTTAACTGTTATTATATCTCCAACTTTTAGATTTGTAGCATCTATTAAAGTATTATCCATGTTTGGTTGACTAATTATATTGATAGGCTTATCTTCAAAATATAGTTCCTTTAGAGGTACAAAAAATCTATAGATTATTCTTAGTAGATTTATTAAAGATAAACCATGTCTATTTACAGAACAATAAAAATTATGAATTTTACCGATGGGTAAGACACCGATAAGCATATCTTTAGGAGCTTTATATTTGTCTCCATAACCAACGGTATTACCTTTTGAAACCTTAAAAGATTTTAGTATTTTACTTTTAAAAGAATAAGTTTGTTTAAATCCTTTATCTAATCCGCTATATCCATAGAGTAAGTTCCCGATTCTAATGAAATTAGTAAAATCACATGCCTCATATAAAACATCATTTAAAAAGCCATTAGAATTTAAACAATGTATATTAGGAATAATTCCAATATAGGGGTTTACACATTTCTTAAAGTTTTCAATTTGTTTTAAAGAGTAATTAGTGTTTTTAGTATTATGAAGGTGAGTATAGATACCTTCGATAATAACATTTTTATAATTACTTTTTATATATTCGATAAAATTAGGAAGTTTATCTATTTCAATTCCAAATCTATTCATACCAGTGTTAACGTAAATATGAACTCTATATTGTTTTTCCATATTTAGATAAGATAAATCTTCTTCATCATCTATAGTTAAAATGATATTACTATTTATATCGTTATAATCGTGAAATACGCATAAAGGAGTTAAAACTAAAATATCTTTTTCTATAATTAGACTTTGAGCTTCTTCTAAAGTTGAAACAGCAAAGCTATCCACTAAAGGACTTAAGATAGAAGATATTTCGTTTATACCTAATCCATATGCATTGGATTTAATTACTGCCATAAGTTTTTTTGAAGATTTCTTTTTTATAAGGTCTACATTGTGAATTATTTTATCTTTATAAACCTCACACCATACATTCATATTCATCACCTAATTTAAATATAGCCATAATTTGTTTCGTCTAATACAATAGTTGTATCTAAGTTGTAAAAAGTAATAGATTATTTTTTAAAGTTACTTCTGATTTCCTTAAACTTTGGAAAAGCAGTTTTATATAGAAAGTATAACAATTTACTTCTGATTATATATATTTCTCCTATAAATTCTATGAAGTCCCCACCAAAGCCTTTCTTAAACTTATATAGTCCAGAAAGATTCTTGTTTTCTTCAGTAGGTTTAGGGGTTCCTCTAAAGTCATAAAGCTCTAAACCTAAATCAATTGAGTGTTTAATCATTTCCCATTGCATTAAATAATTAGGCATAGTATTTCTTAAGATATCCTGTGATGCACCATAGAGATACCAAGCTTTATTTCCATAGTGAGCATAGATAGCTCCACTTAAGTATATAGTTTTACCTTCATATACACTTATGGAGGCGATTTTAGCTTTAGTTTCAAGTACCTGTCTGTCTAGATCTTTAATTGAGTTTTTTAGTTTATCACTTATATTTATGTTTGATGAATCTTTGTTAAGTTTATCAAGAAGTATATCTTGTTTTGCTCTCAACTCCATGAGTTTTGCATTCATATATGAAAAATCTTTTTCATAATCATATTTAACTAAATACATTGTTATGTTAGGATGTAATTTATTTAAAAGTATATTAAAATAATTCCTGTCTCTTATTAAAAAACCATCTCGTTTGCCTGTTATTTTCATAAGTTCATAAAAGGTAGTTAATGTTTTCTGAGATATGTTAGTGGAATCATAACACTCAGTAGTTAAACCTCTAGAAGAAGCTGTTTTTATATTACGTTTAGTAGTTGAAGAAAATTTATTAAATGTAGCTGCTTTTATAGTATCTTTATCCCATTTAGGAAGAGCTAGTCTAAAAACAGTTCCAGGTTGTATAGAATCAAAATTAGTAGATGAGTTAACTTTGATTTTTTTTGAGGATAAAAATTTAAGTAATTTAGCCGACTTAGAGTTTATGGAGTCATTAACTTTGTAAGGTATGTCAGGATCTAAAGTTATAAAAGCTATCTTATTATCTTTCATAAACTTATCTAGGTATCTAAAAAATTCTTCTAAGAGGGTTTCATTTTCATAATTACAAATAAACCCTCTAGGAATATAACCTATATATCTAGGTAGAAAGGGCAGTTTTCTTATTAGGATTAAAGAACTTAGAACCATCTCATCGGTGTTTTCTTTAAAGCCTCCAATATATTTAGAAATCCAACTTTCTTTAACTTCTCCCCAGTTAGAACATTGAAATAAATGCCCTTTTTGAGAAGAATAGTTGAAATTATTAAGTTCATCTTTTGATATATCTTTAAAAACGTACATATTAAAACCTCCTAGGAAAAGAGTTCCTAGGAGGTATTTTATAATACTGATGTATCAAAATAACTAGATATTGTATCTAAGTTGTAAATTATTTGAAGGAGAAAGTATAGATAACATTGTTTCCATTATAGCCATCAGTGATTTGAAAAGCTAGTTTGTTATCGTTACTCCAGCTTATGTTTGAGATAGAGTTTTTGTTTCGAAATATTTCCGTAGCAGTTAAATTGGGATCATTTAAATTAACTAAACTTAATTTTGTAAAATTACCTCTCTCAAGAAATACAAGCATACTTTTATCATTACTAATATAGAATTCAGTTGAAGTTGTAGTAATTTTGTATCTTGAGTGTTTTTCAACATCATAAGTAAATATAATACCACTAACTTGGTCCGTAAGTAGAAGTAAGTTATTATTGACAACTTCTATAGCAGGTCTAATATACATATCACTAGGTATTTTTTTTGGAGCCATGTCTTCTTTACTCATTTTATAAATTGAATACAATTCTAATTTATAATCATAACAAGAAAAATAATAAGTTGAACCATCGTTTGAGATGGAGATTGGAGATATTTCAGTTACATCTATACCAAAAGAACTATCAATAAAAGTGCGAGTACTCTTACTATCAAAATCATAAATAACTAAACTACTAAAATCACTTGAACTTGCTATAAATCCGCTACCATCAGGGAGCCAATTCATAGGAATTAGCCCTTCAGGAATTGGAGTAGATGTATTATCTAAAAGTGAATAGTAATAATATTTAGTGACATAGTCATACATTTTTTTATATACTTCTGGATTAAAACCATTAATAAATTTATTAGTGTAGTCCTCTCTACTTCCATATAAAAATCCATTACCTAAAGGAGATACTAAAAACATTGAAGATAAATTTTTAATATCTAGTTTTGTAGAGGAATTAGTTTTTGTATTAAACACCTCTACATCACTATTTAAACCCTTATAATGAAACATGGTTGCTAAAAGAATATCTTCATTATTTATCCAGAAACTGTTATCAAAGGATTTATCTATATTAAAGCTATTTGTAGAATCTATTTTAACATAAGAGGAAGAGTCCTCAATAGATGAAATATTAATAGGTCTATCATTAAGTACTATGGTATTTGTTTTTTTTCTAAAAATAGATGTAGGATTAAACCATAATGAAAGTATAGAGAAAGAAATAAATAATACTAGAACTTTTAATATAAAATGCTTTTTCATCTCTAAACCTCCATTTTAGGAAAACTAAGTGTAACCTCAGTTCCAATATCAACCTTACTTTTAATAGCTATAGAAGCATTGTGTTTAGTCAAAATATTTTTAACAATGCTTAACCCTAAACCTGTACTTCCTTTTTCTTTAGACTCTATCTTAGTAGCTCTATAAAAAGGAGAAAATATATTTTCTAGCTCAGTTTGTTTAATACCTATGCCTTCATCTTGAACTATAAGTTTATAAGATGAATTTTCAGTTAAAGAAGTAATCTTAATAGAAGAGTTTGGATAACCGTATTTTATAGAGTTATCTAGAATGTTTATTATAACTTCTTTAATCTTATCTTCATCACCATATATAGTCATATCATCAAGTACATTTAAGTTTATAGATATACCATATCTATGAGCTTTAATACTTAGTTCTTCTGCAGTACTTTTTATGACTTTAGATAAGTTCAATTCTTTAAACTCATAACTAAAATCATTTGATGAGCTTTTAGATAGTTCGAGAAGTTGAACAACCATACGGTTTAATCTATTTCCCTCAGAAACAATCTTATTAATACCTCTATTAAAAAACTCTTCATCTGTAAAACCGTTATCTTTTAATATCTCACCATAACCAACAATTGTTGTAATAGGAGTTTTAAGTTCATGAGTAACATTGTCAAAGAAGTTTTTTTGCTGAGCAGACAACTCTTTTAAAGTATCTCTATCTTTACTTATGATGTCTAGTTGACTCTTTATCTTATCAACCATGAGTTTAAAACTCTTACTTAACTTACTTACTTCATCTTTGTTAGAGTTAGTTTTAAGAGAGACATTCCAGTTGCCTTCTGTAATCTTTTCTGCTTGAGTTGTAAGAGTTGTTATGGGTTTTGTTATTTGTTTAGAGATTAAGTAAGAAAGAAACACACTTACAATGAATATAAGCACAGAAACTGGAATAACCCTGTTTAAGAAGCCGTAACTTTGACTAAATAAGTAAGTATAATCTCTAGAATATCTTAGAACAGCGATAACTCCATCATTACTGACTATTGGATAAGAAAAGTAAACTGTAGTTTCTTGATTTTTGTTATCAATAGTATAGGATATGTTTCCAGCTAAGGCTTGAGTTAAATCTTTAGAGTTAGTCAAAGAACTATTCCCCATAGAATATAAAACTTGAGATCCAGTGTTATATAAAGTTACACTAGTACCTAGCTTATTACTGATCTCTTTAGATAAGTTAGGGGCTTCAATCCTAATAGAGGTTTCATTAAGCTCTATTGTTTTTCCCAGGAAATATTGCTTCAAATATAAGTCAATACCATTTTTGGTATCAGTTACTTCTTTATTAATAAAATACTCATTATTACTATTTAAAACTTCATAAGATGAACTTATTAAAGCCATTAGAGAAATAGATGTAATAAATATAAATGAGATTAAAAGTTTGTTTCTTATAGATAAACTCATATTCACCTCTTAATTAACAAGCTTATAGCCAATGCCAAAAGCTGTTTCTATAATAGAGTTGTTCTTATTTTCATCAAGTTTTTTTCTTACTCTTTGAACATGGATATCAACAGTTCTAGTATCACATACAAAATCTATTCCCCACACACTATCTAAAATCTGACTTCTTGAGAGTATTCTTCCTTTATTTTGAGCTAAGTAAAGTAGTAGGTCATACTCTTTATTAGTCAAGTCTACAATACTATTATCCTTAATTACAGAACGTTCATCAGTATGAATTTCTATATTATCTCTCAATTTAATTACATTAGAGTTATAAGAAGAAACATTAGAAGAGATTAGTTCAATTCTCCTAAACAAAGCTTTAACTCTTGCTATAACTTCTCTTATATTAAAGGGTTTAGTTATATAATCATCAGCACCTAATTCAATTCCTAAAATCTTATCTACTGGATCAGATTTAGCTGTTATCATAATTATAGGTACATTGTAGTTTTTAGTTATTAATTTACATAAATCCAAACCATTTATATCAGGTAACATTAAATCTAAAATAACTAAGTTGGGGATAAACTTATCTAATAGTTCGCGAGCCATAGCTCCATTATTAGCAACTTTAGTCAAAAAGCCCTCTTTACTAAGAGCATAGGAAAGAATATCTCCTATAGACTCCTCATCTTCAACAATCAAAATTTTTTTATTCATGTTTAACACCTCGCATAAACATAGCTTAAACTTATTTTAGCATATAATACGTAATTTAAAGATAGGAACACCTAATTTGTTACAATACTGATACAAGTTAAAGTAAAAGATTAATAATTACTTTAAAATATTTAAATAATAGTAAAAATTACATTTATATAGTAGCTTAAGTGTGATAAAATAATGTCGATAATTAAAACACAGGCATGATAAATAATAAGGAGTTTTGTCATTTATCACAATAAAAGGGGGAGTTTAATTGCCTAGAAACAGGAAAATGAACATAAAAGGGATACGTACTAAGCTTATGGTTAGTTTAATATCCATATGTCTAATACCATTAATTATATTAGGATTGTCAAATTATAGACAAGCAAAAAACACTTTAAGTAAAAATTTCGAACTTACAAGTAAACAAACAGTACATGAAATTAATACATCACTTAATTATTACTTTGATGCGATGTCTATTCAACTAAAGATGGCAAGTCAAAATGTTAACTTTACAAAACCAGAAGGTACTGCGGATAGAAGTCAGTATACTGAAGCTTACTTAAAAGATATAAAAGCAAGTAATGTTGATGTTTTAAATGCTTATTATGGTACAGAAAGTGGGAAGTTTTTAGTTTATCCTAAAGTTGAATTACCTAGCGACTTTAACCATAAAGAAAGAGATTGGTATAAAGAAGCTATTAAAAATAAAGGAAAAGTTTTCTATACAAGTCCTTATGTAGATGTAGCAACTGGACAAACAGTTGTAAGTTTAGTTCAAACTGTAGAAGATAATGGCACTATTGTAGGGGTTGTAGGAGTTGATGTTTCACTTGAGAGAATGACAAATGTTTTTGAAAGTTCTAAAGTTGGAAAAAATGGCTATGCGTATATAAGCGATAGTAACGGAATTATAATAGCACACCCAAATAAAGAGATAGTAGGTACAGAAGAAGCAAGTAAGCTTTCTGTTTGGAATTATATAAAGACAAGTACAAGTGGATTTACAGATTATGAATATAATGGTGATAAGAAGTATGCAACTTTCACAACTAATGAAAACACTGGTTGGAAGATAATTGGTTCAATGAGTGAAGATGAAATAAGTGAAGATGTAGATTCAATAAATAATGCAATGTTTATTACAATAGGAGTAATGATTTTAATATCAACTATATTATCCTATTTTTTAAGTAAATCAATGGCAAGTCATGCAAAGGCATTAAGAGATGCCTTTAGTAAAACTGCAAAAGGTGACTTAACAACTCGAGTAGATATAAAGTCAGGAGATGAATTTGGATTCTTAGGAAAAGACTTCAATATGATGATAGATAATATATCTGGTCTTATGTCAGAAGTTAAAGTGTCATCAGAAGTTGTATTAGAAACTTCTACAAATCTTGCAGCTATGGCAGGAGAAACAACAATATCCATAACTCAAGTTTCTAGAGCTATAGAAGAAATATCTCAAGGTGCTACAGAGCAAGCATCTAATGCTCAAGATGGTGCAATGGGTATGAGTGTATTATCAGAAGGAATAGATGAAATTGCAGATACCACAAACCATTTAGAACAAGTAGCCTATGATGCATTAGATTTAGGACACATTGGATTAGATGTGGTTAAGGAACTTGCAGGTAAGTCAGACAGGACTAAAGAAGCTTCTAATGAAGTAAGTCAGATAGTTACAGACATGAGTCAGAAAACAGAACAGATTAATATGATTTCTGATGCTATAGCAGATATCACTGAACAAACAAACCTTTTATCTTTAAATGCAAGCATTGAAGCTGCAAGGGCAGGTGAAGCTGGAAGAGGTTTTGCAGTAGTAGCAGATGAAATAAGAAAACTTGCAGAACAGTCTAAACAATCAACAGAGGAAATCAGAAAAATAATTGAAAGCATACAAACTATGTCTAAAAATGCAGCTAAGGCAATGAATGAATCAAATGACTTAGTAAAAGATCAAGATATAGCAGTAGAAGAGACAGAAAAGATATTCATGAAAATATTGGATGCTATAAATGATTTAACTGAAAGAATCAAACAAATAGGTAGTTCGGCAAAAGTAATTGATGCTAAAAAAGATGAAGTAGTAGGTCAAATTGAAAATATATCTTCTGTATCAGAAGAAACTGCTTCAGCATCAGAAGAAGTATCAGCTTCAACAGAAGAAATAAATGCAACTATGGATGAAGTTACAAGATATGCACAAGATCTTCAAGAGTTAGCTAAAGCTCTTGAATTAGGAATACAAAGATTTAAATTATAGTAAAAAAAGGTCATTCTACTTAGGTAGAATGACCTTTTTTAATGTATAAATACAAAATAAGTAAAAATAATTATTATATAAAAATAATTACGAACAAATATTGTAAAATAGGCTATAAAATAGTATAATTTTAAGAAATAATATTTTAGGGGGTGAAATTATGGTTAGTGAATTATTTATAAATACACTGTTACTTATTTCTTTTACATTCATAGGGGAACATTTATTAAAGGAATTACCTCAAAATATTATGAAAGATGTAAAAGAAAGAATATTATTAGGAATAGCTGGAGGAATATTAGGTATTTTCATGATGATCTATACCATAAATATTTTTGAAACACAAACATTCTTAGATCTTAGAATATTAACTATAATGATTGTGGATATAGTAGGGGGAATAGCAAGCGCAGCAATATCAGGAGTAATTATTTTATTTTTTCGTATAAATTATTTTGGATTAAATCAATCTTCTTTAGTTGCAATTATTCAAGTTATATTGTGTCTAATGTGCTTTTATATTTTAAATAGAAAGATTAAAGAGTTTAATAAAAGATGGTTTACAGCCTTGGGAATTTCATGGGTGATTTTATTTTTAACTTATGGATATTTATTAAATGAAGTAGAAAAAAAATATTTAATTATATCAGAATTTTCTATAGCCTTTTTACTTGCAGGAACACTAGAATATTTTTTATTAAAATACGTTCAGGAATCAAATGAACTCTATAGAATATATAAAAAAAATTCCACTCAAGATTTTTTAACTGGACTAAATAATACAAGAAATTTTGATAAATTAGTAAATGAAACTTTTGTACAAGCTAAGGAAAATAAATTTGATTTATCTTGTTTTATGGTAGATATAGATCATTTTAAAAAAGTAAACGATACTTATGGACATCCTGTAGGAGATATAGTTCTAAAGGAATTAGCATATATTCTTAAAAATAACTGTAGATCTTTTGATATTATAGGTAGAGTTGGAGGAGAAGAGTTTTGTATACTGCTTTTAGATTGTGGACAAGAAGAAGCCTTCCAAATAGCATCAAGAATAAGAAAAGCAGTAAAGATATATGATTTTGAAATTGGGAATAAAGAGTATATTAACATAACTGTATCTATAGGAGTATCAACTTATCCAGATAAAGTAGTTGATTTAGATAAGTTAAAAGAAATGGCAGATAGAGCATTATATACAGCAAAAAGAACTGGAAGAGATAAGATTTGTAATGATGATAGATGTATATTTGAGATATAGTAATTTTAGCTAAAAGAGTGAGACAAACTTATTAAAAGAAGATTTGTAGCACTCTTTTTATGAGATAAAATTACATATATTTGTTTTTTCTAAATAAATATATTTCTATGATTATTATTAAAATTAATAAAACCATAGATAAGGTAAAACCATAATAGTTATGAAGAAGAGGCATAATATCAAAGTTCATACCAAATATACCTGTAATTATAGTTGCAGGTAGGGATATAACAGTAATTATAGTTAAAACTTGCATTGTTTTATTCATCTTATTAGATGATAGGGAGTTATACATATCTATACATGAATATATTGAGGATTCTATATTTTCAACCATGTTTATAGTATTATCTAGAACAAAAATCAACTTTTCATATAGAGGTAAATCGTCTAACTCATCATCAAGATAACTTATCATAGACTTATAGAAAGCAGTATTTCTTTTTATTAAGGAACTTTCTTTTTTCATTATAAGAAGTTTTTTGAAATCAATATGACCTTTATCTATAGCTTTCTCAAATAGTTCATTTAAATCATCTTCTAAACCTAATAAGGTATCAGTGTAGGTTATAGCTAGATATTGAAAAAGGAAAAGTAATATAATTCTAGAATTAAACCTGCCAGCGATAGAACCTTTTTCTTTTAAAAAGTCTATAAAATCTTGTTCTTCAAAATCTAAAATAAGAATATCATTGTCTATAACTGCACGTATTTGTATATTGAGATTATTAGTATTATAGGGAATCTTTAAAAATATGTTCTTTTTATCCTTTACAACTATATCAGTATGTATATTAGTAGTAAATTTTTCGCCCATACTTATGGTGTGATCTTCATCAATTATATAAGAAACTAAATTTGGAATATCTTTATTCCATTCTTTATCATATTCAATATTTAAATCGGAGAAAATAAGTGTGCTCATGTATTCACCATCCTTAAAAATAATTTTAACACAAATAATATATAGAGCAACTTTAAAAAAATTAGTAAGTAATATATAATTAGCTTAAATATAAACTAAAATATTGGAGGTAGTCTAATGGCAAAAATATTTGATACTTTTAAAATCAAAAACATAACTTTTAAAAACAGAATTATGATGGCACCTATGTGCATGTATTCAAGTGATGAAAGTGGAGAAGTTAAGGATTTTCATATTCATCACTATATAACAAGAGCAATAGGAGGAGTTGGCGGAATAATTATTGAAGCTACAGCTGTTGAAGAAAGAGGTGTAATATCTCAAAAAGACTTAGGTATATGGAAAGATGAACACATAGAAGGATTAAAAAAGCTAACAGATTCAGTTAAAGCTTATGGTGCACCAATAGGAATTCAACTAGCTCATGCAGGAAGAAAATCTGAATATCCAGGAGATATAGTTGCGCCATCTGAGATAGCTTTTGACGATAAAAGCAAAACTCCTAAAGAGTTAACAAAGGATGAAATTAAAGATGTAGTAGAGTCATTTAAAAAAGGTGCCCTTAGAGCTGTAAGAGCAGGCTTTGACTTTATAGAAGTACATGGAGCGCATGGATATTTAATAAATGAGTTTTTATCACCACTATCAAATAAAAGAGAAGATGAATATGGTGGAACTTTAGAAAATAGGGCTAAATTCTTAGACGAAGTATTAAAAGCAATAAAAGAAGTAGTTCCAGAAACTATACCTATAGTTTTAAGAGTATCTGCCTCAGACTTTACTGAAGGTGGAAACACTCCAGAAGATACAGCTAAGATAATAAACTTAGTAAAAGAAAATGGAATAGATTTAATAAACGTAAGTGCGGGAGCTGTAGTTCATGCAAAGATCAATCTATATCCAGGTTATCAAGTAAAGTTTGCAGAAGTTGTTAAAAAAGATACAGGAATACCAGTTATGGCTGGAGGGTTAATCTCAGATAAGAAAATGGTAGATGAGATACTTGGAAATGAAAGAAGCGAGTTTGTCTTCCTAGCTAGATTACTACTTAGAGATCCATATGTGATTTTAAAATGGGCTAAAGAAGAAGGAAGAGATGACTTAATACCGGAGCAATATAAAAGAGGATTTTAAAACATAATCATGAAAATCACTCCTTATACTCTTTAACCAAATTATAACATATCTAAATTATGCTATAAAATACTTTAGCAAAAAAAGACAGGATTTATAAAAAAACATAAACTATAATATAATCAACAGATATAAACAAGGTAGGTGTTTAAGCTTGAACCATGATGCCTGTATTAAAAAATCTATTGAATACATTGAAGATAATTTGGATAACAAAATAGAGTTAAAAGAACTTGCGGATAAAGCTTTTTTATCAAAGTATCATTTTCATAGAGTATTCCATTCTGTTGTTGGGGAACCAGTGGCAGAATATATAAGAAAAAGAAGACTTAAAGAGGCAGCAAGTGAACTAGTAACTACAGATAATAAGATAGTGGATATTGCGTTAAAATATCAGTTCAGTTCTCAAGAGGCCTTTACAAAAGCGTTTAAAAGGATTTATGGAGTTCCTCCAAGAGAATTTAGAACAAGTAAGGTTATGGTATTTGATAGAAGAAGTTCTAATGTAACTAAACTTTCTATGGCAGCATAAAGTTAAAAGGAGTGATAAATATGAGTTATGTACCAATGGTTGTTGAACAGACTAATAAAGGGGAAAGGTCTTATGACATATATTCAAGACTTCTAAAGGATAGAATAATAATGTTAAATGGACCGGTAACAGATGAAAGTGCAAATACTATAGTTGCTCAATTATTATTTTTAGAGTCAGATAATCCTGATAAAGATATTAACTTGTATATAAATAGTCCAGGAGGTTCTGTAACAGCAGGCATGGCTATATATGATACGATGCAGTATATAAAGTCAGATGTATCAACTATATGTTTAGGATTAGCTGCAAGTATGGGATCTTTTTTATTAACTGCAGGAGCTAAAGGAAAAAGATTCGCTCTTCCAAACAGTGAGATTCTAATACATCAGCCTTCAGTACATGGAGGTTTTCAAGGACAGGCGACAGATATAAAAATTCATGCTGATTGGTTATTAAAGACTAAAGCTAAGCTAAACAGAATATATAGTGAAAGAACAGGTCAACCTCTTGAAAGAATAGAGCAGGATATGGAGAGAGATTACTATATGACGGCGGAAGAAGCTTTTAAGTATGGAATAGTTGATAAGGTTTTAAACAAATAGAAATAGTGTTGCAAATAGAGTTAAGATTATTTGCAACACTATTTTTATTTATAATTATATAAAAATAAATTTCACAATATATATTAAAGAAAGTGAAAAAAATGTCGAAATATAGATATAGGATTTCTGTTAGGAGGAAAATTAATGAAACGAGAGGTAGGAATAGGAACCAAACTATACTCATTGATAATATTTGTAGTTATTTTTATAGTTGGAATGTGTACATTCTCTTGGTATACAGTCAGTAAATTTAATAACAGTACCAAAGAAAGACTTGAAGTGTCAAGAAGTTATACAATATTAGTTGATGAGGCTAGAGATGCTCAAGTAGAATTCAAAATACAAGTACAAGAATGGAAGAATGTTTTATTAAGAGGAAATAGTAAGGATAATTTTGATAAGTATTATAATCAATTTATTAAAAGTAATAACAATGTTCAGGATAAACTTCTAAAACTTAAAGAAAGTATGAAAAATAACAGCCTTGATACAACATCTGTAGATACCTTAATGCTCAATCATAAGGAGTTATTTGATAAATATAGTACTGCTATTAAAAGTTATGATGTTAATAATTCAGAGAGCTATAAAACTGTAGATGAGTTAGTCAGTGGCCTTGATAGACAAACTACTTCAGATATGGATTCATTAGTTGAGAGCATACAAAGTAAGGCAACAGAAGCTGCTGAAATGATGATTGAGACATCAGAAAGCGATAAGAATACATTTACTAAGTATTTGATTATTTTAGAAGCTTTAGGTCTAGTAGCAACTATTGTATTCACAATTATTATAATGGCTACATATAAAGGAATAAAAATGTTCATTAATCAATTTAAAGCTTTAATGGAACAAGCTGAAAAAGGAGACTTAACTACTAAGGGTGAAATACATAAGAAAGATGAACTTGGTGAAGTTACAAGTAAGTTTAATGAGTTTATAACAAGTATAAGAAACTTAATTAGTGAGACCAAAGAAGCAACAGAGACCGTTGCACTATCTTCAAATGAGATAATGAAAACTACTGATGAAATAAGTAACACATCACAAGAGGTAGCCAATACAGTTTCTGATTTAGCAGAAAGTACTTCAAAGCAAATAGAGTTTGCTGAACAAAGTAATGAAAAGGTTAAAGTTGTAGTAGAAGGATTAAAGAAGATTACTACAAACTCAATATATATAAATAAGCTTACAAACACTGCAATAGAAACTGTTAATAGTGGAGCATCAACAATTAAGGAACAAATTAAAATTATGGATAATACTAAGGATTCCTCAAAAAAAGTTAGTGAAGTAATTTGGAATCTTTCAACTAAGTCAAACGAGATCGGAGAAGTAGTTGAGTTTATAAATGGAATAACAGAACAAATCAACTTACTTTCTTTAAATGCAGCAATAGAAGCTGCTAGAGCAGGAGAAGCTGGTAGGGGATTCACGGTAGTTGCAAATGAAGTTAAAAAGTTAGCAGAGTTATCTCGAGAATCTACTTTAAAGATAAGCAAACTTATAACTGAGATTCAAAGTGATATTAAAAAATCAGTTGAAGAAGTATCCAACACTAATCAATCAATTGATAAGCAGGCAGTAGCACTTAAAAACACAGATGATTCTCTTAAAAAGATAGAGACATCAGTATTTGAAGTAACACAAAAAATAAAAGAAGTTACTGCTGAAACAGAAGCTATTAATAACAGTACTTCAGTAGTAGAAGATGCTATAGGGAAAATGGTTGCATTAATAGAAACAAATGCATCAAGTACAGAGGAAGTAGCTGCCTCTACTGAAGAGCACACTGCATCAATTGAAGAAATATCAGCATCAATGAATGTACTTACAGACTTATCAAATAATCTAGAAAAAACAATACAAAAGTTTAAAGTATAATAAACTTAAGGGCATTTATAGAAATCTATAAATGTCCTTTTTACATATAAAAACATTATTAACTAGGGTTGTAGTTTTCTCCTCCAGTTCCAAAGAGCAAATATTCATCCTCACCAATCTTAAGATAGATAGTTCTTGCAGGTCCTTTAAAATCTAAAGTATCACTATAGATTTTTTTGCCTGTAAGTTTATGTAATGGATCAGAAATATAGTATTTAGGTTTATTTTCCCCAGTTAATCGTATTGTCTTTTCAGAACTAGGAAAACTAAAGCTGTCAAAAGTCAATTTAGTTGGATAAGCAAAAATATTAAAAGTTCCGTAAAGAGCTCTATTACTAAGTGCAATAAATAACAATAGTAGTAGAAAAATTTTCAAAAACCTTAGTTTTGATATTTTCATATTAATCACCATAAAACCTTATTTAAAAGATGTTCTCAACTTAATTATAAAGGGCATTTACAATGTTTTCAATTAATTGGAATAATGGTAAGAAACATTTAAGATATTCATATTTATGTCTAAATAACATTAATCTAATTAAATTTCCGTGACGATGGTAACATTAGTTACTGAATTTATAAACTTTATTTACTATAATTTAAATATAAGTTAATAGTGGAGGGGTTAAAATGATTAGAAAAATTGTTAATATAGATAAAGAAAAATGTAATGGGTGCGGTATTTGTATAACAGCATGTCATGAAGGAGCATTAGAACTTGTAGATGGTAAGGCTACTTTAGTTAGTGATATATATTGTGATGGACTTGGGGATTGTCTTCCAGGATGTCCAATGGATGCTATTAATATAATTGAAAGATCAGCAGAAGAATATGATGATGATGCAGTTCAAGAAAGAATCAAAAGCAAAAATGAAAAGAAGAATAGAAGCATGGACATAATGGACTTTACACCATTTGGGATGGCTTCTCACAATAATAAGAGTAAGACTACTAAAGAGAAGGAAAAATCAGAAGAGGATGAGGTTTCTGTATTAAAGCAATGGCCATGTCAAATAAAATTAGTTCAGCCAACAGCAGGTTTTTTTAGAGATGCTGAACTTTTAATAGCAGCAGATTGTACTGCTTATGCTTATAGAGACATGCATAGCTTAATGGAAGGAAAAGTTACCCTTATAGGGTGTCCTAAACTAGATGAAGGAGACTATTCTGAAAAACTTGCCTTAATATTAGAGAAAAATAATATAAAAAGTTTAAAACTTGTTAGAATGGAAGTACCTTGCTGTGGTGGTTTAGAAGTAGCTATTAAAAATGCTATGCTTAAGAGTGGTAAGGTAATACCTTGGGAAGTAGTAGTTATAAGTAGAGACGGAAGAATATTATAATAAAGAAGGTCACTTTATAGTTAAACATTATAAGGTGACTTTTTGTTTTTAGGCATGGTATAATTCTCCTATATCAATAAAGATAAGAGGAGGAATTATTATGAGAACTATAAAGTGGGGAATAATAGGACTTGGTGGTATAGCAAATAAGTTAGCTCAAGCTGTAACTTCAATGAGTAATGTTGAGTTAGTAGCAGTTGCTTCAAGAAGTAAAGAGAAGTCAGAAGCTTTTGGAAATAGATATGGTGTAACTAAAGATAAGTGTTATGGAAGTTATGATGAAATAGTTAAAGATAAAGAAGTTGAAGTAATATATGTAGCAGTTCCACATAATTTTCATAAGGAACTTTCTATATTGTGTCTTAAAAATGGTAAAGCAGTATTATGCGAAAAACCTGTAACTATAAGTGAAGAAGAGATAAGAGAAGTTATTAAAGTTGCAGAAGAAAACAAAGTATTCTTTATGGAAGCTATGAAGACTAGATTTTTACCAGTTCATAGAAAGACCAAAGAATTAATTGAGGAAGGAAAAATAGGGGAAGTTAGATTACTTCAAGCGGACTTTGGAAGTTTAGTTCCTTTTGACCCAGAAGGAAGAATATATAACAAGGATTTAGCTGGAGGAGCATTGTTAGATGTTGGAGTATATAATATATCCTATAGTGCATTTATATTTGGAAACAAGCCAAAGGCTATTGATAGCACTCTTTATATAGGTAAAACTGGTGTGGATGAAAATGTATCTGTAACCTTAACCTATGAAAATGGGGAACAAGCACAGCTTTATGGTGCAGTAAATGCTCCAACAATAAGAGAAGCTAACATAATTGGTACCAAGGGAAGAATATGCATCCCAAGATACTCAAGTGGAGAAAAAGTTATTTTAATGTCAGATGGAAAAGAGGAAGTAATAGACCTTCCTTTTGAAATAAATGGTTTTGAATATCAAATTGAAGAAGTAAGTAACTGCATAAGAGAAGGAAAACTTGAAAGTGAAGTTATGAGTTGGAAAGACTCCATAGAAGTAATGAAGATTATGGATGAAGTTGCTAGAGGGAAGAGAGTATAATTAAAAAACTGTGCAATTTGGAGTAATTGCACAGTTTTTATGTTTTTATTTTGTATTTCCCCAAAAATAACTATAGCTATCTCCAATCCCAAGTTGTTCTTTAGGAAGATCATCTAATATTAAAGCTGCCTTTAACAAGGATTTTACTTGATTATGCATAAGGGTGATATCAAATTTATCCATTTCTCTATTATTACTGTTTGTTAGCAAATAATCTGGCATAGGTATAAAGCCAATAACAGGGATGTTTTCTTCAAAGAGAGGTTGACTTTCTCCAAACTCAAACTTATTGTGACCATGTAGAAAAACAGTTTTTGTATTTTCTCTATCTTTAATAGCTTCTTTCCATACCTCAAGCATAATAGGGTTATTTACATAGGTGTATTCGCTTTGAATGTTTCCAGTTGCTTTATATACTCCGTTTTCATCATCTTTCCATTCCAGGCTACCTAGATGTTCTACAGTAATGGCTGATACAGCTTTTTTATGACCATTTTTTCCATCCCATAGTTCTTTATTATCATTAAGCCATGTAGAAGTTGCTTGAGAACTTCCTTTAAAAACTGGAAGTCTAAAGTGACCAGTTACAAAAGCGAAAACAATATTTTTATCTAAAGGCTCATCCTTTAGGTATTTAAGCATAGAAAGCATTGCAATGGCACCATTTTCTTCTACAACATTAACTCCATCAGTATGAGAGTTTATGATTATTGTTTCATATTTATTTTTACCTTCTAACATTACATAAAAAGATTCAGTTTTTGCATCTGATTGAGTATTTGCTTCAAGAGTTAAAGTGGCTGTGGATTTGGTATTTGAATAATTTATTACTTTTTCACCTTCTGTTTCATTTACGAAAAGTGCAGGTATTCCAGCATAATCAGTTGTAAAAGGAAGATATTGATCCTTTATTTTTTCATTTGATACACCTTTCCAAACTAAAACAACTGCTTTTACCCCTAAATCCTTTAACTTATTTAAGTTAGGTGTTTGTAAGGTTGAGGATAAAACAACATCACCATCACTTGACACAACATTAGTATGAAGTGGAAATGAGTCTAACTTATTCATGATAAGAGGTAAAGGTAGTTTCTTGGTGTTGTCAATTTCTACAACAGCAATTTTTCCTTTTGCAGGCTTGTAATCATTATTTTTAATATATACTAACTCACCTGTTACACCATCTTTATCAGTTATCCCAGAGTAGGGGTAGGCTGAGGATACCTCTATTTTTTCTCCATCTATAGATAATTCAGAAGTTTTTTCTTCCCATTGCTCGAAGATATATTTATTAGTATGGACTTCTAATCCCATATCAGTTATCTCCGATTTAAGCCAGTTTATAAACTCATTATGTCCTTTAGAGCCAGTGACTCTGCTTCCAAAGGAATTCATAATCTCAATGTTTTGTAACATTACTTCTTCTGAATCTAAATTATTTTCTTTTAAGGTTACTTTTTTTAGATTAGGTGTTGTAAAACTATTAGATGGCTTAGAATGAATACCAAATATAAGAACTACCACACTAATAATAACAAGAAAACTAAATATGACTTTACCAACTTTATAGATAGTTTTTCTTCCTCTTTTCTCTATGTGTAGAGAAAAAAATTCAACTACAGCTAATACTAAAAGTAAAAATCCTGATATGTAGTTAAAAACATTTAAATTTGTAGTGAAAGAGAGTACTTCTATAAATGTAATCAACAGATAAATAAATCTTAGCTTGTTTTTGCTTTTTAGTAATAATTCATAATATAGATATATTAAAAAACTTAATATCATAGTAACTAAGGAAGTGTCTTTTTGCATTCCTATGAAAAAACCTTTAGAAAACGCTAAAAGAAGTAATAAAATTCCTAAAAATAGTTTGAAGTATTTTTTCATATTGTTTATCTCTCCTTTTGAACTTACATTTGTAATGTCATATTAGATATAGTATAGTTAAGTTAATTTAAACATTCAATAAGATGAACCTTAAAACGTACAAATAGGAGGGATATGTAATGTCAGACAAGGATGAAAAGCTAATTAAGCGTTACTCAAATAAGATTACGAATAAGCTAACTAGAGAAGCTATATATACAGCTTTAGTCATTTTGATAAAACAGAAACCTTTTGACAGTATAACTGTTACAGATATTGTAAAGAAAGCAGGAGTATCAAGAACTGCATATTATAACAACTATAATACTAAAAAAGATATTTTAAATGATCTTGTAGATTCACTTATATTTGAAATCAATACGGAGCTTGCTCCATATACTGATTTAAATACAGGAAAAGCAAAAGAACCTGAGGCTTTCATAAGAACTATGTTTAAAGTTTTATATAAACAAAAAGATATTTATAAAATATTATACGAAGCAAACTTTAATCATGTTATTTTAGATAGATTAACAGAATCTATGCAGTCTCAAATATTAGATAAAAGCGATGAAAATATGTATCAGATCGCATTTAATGCAGGAGCACTATATAATGTTTTTTCTAGATGGATTACGAATACAGAAAATAACAATATAGATGAGATGACAAAGATAAGTTTAAAAATGTACTATAAACCAATGTCAGGAAAGCTTGAAGATTAAGTTGTGAGTTACATGATTCTATAGAAAGAATTAGAATTATTGATTAAGCTTATAGAGTAAAAAGGATATGATTAATATAATAATTATTGGAGGTAATATGATGTATAATCATGAACCACAAGGATATATTTGTCCATTTTGTAATATAGTTAAAGGAATAGAAAATGAACATGTATATACAAAACAAAAAGATATAATATATAAAGATGAGTATATAACAGCATTTATAGCTTCAGGATGGTGGGAAAATAATAAAGGACATGTTATTATAATTCCTAATAAACACATAGAAAATTTATATGATTTATCCTCTCAAATATCTTATAAAATACATGATTTTGAAAGAGAAGTTGCAATTGCATTAAAAGAAGTATATAAATGTGATGGAGTTTCTACAAGGCAGCATAATGAACCTTCTGGGGATCAAGATGTTTGGCATTATCATCTTCATGTATTTCCAAGATATAAAAATGACAATTTATATAAAACAGATAGAAGGAACTCAGAACCTGAGGAAAGAACAGAGTATGCAGAGAAGCTTAGAGAATATTTCAGAAATAAAAAGTCAGAATAAGAACTAACTTATTCTGACATTTTTAACTACCACTCTCTCCCTGGATCATTAGCCATAGAATTAACTGTTCCTTTGGGATAAAGAACAGAATAATGATCTAGTTTAGGATCACTATTAGATTTAGTAGGGGCAGAAAATACAAATAATAGTTTATATTCATCCCCAGCGGTGTAACCTATGATTTCTTCTCCATTAGATTTTACATCATGAGCTGGTGTTCCATAGGCGCTTTTTATTTCTGAAAGTGTTAGGTTTTTTAAGCTAGGATCAAAAGATCTTGCTTCAAATATTTGAGCTCCTTTATTAGAACCAAATACTAAATTATGTTTTGAGAAAGTTGAGTAGTTGCCTTTTGCAGAGGCTACCCAATCAGTTTTGTCAGCTGTACCTAATTTCTTTTCTATATCTGAAAGATTTGAGTTTTTTACTCCAAATTCGCTGTTTATTATTTTCCCTTCTATAGCAAGCTTTTTAATATTATCTAAAATAGTTTTATTATCAGTTTGACTAGTAGAGTTAGACGATGTTTGTGGCGTTGTATTTGGTTTAGAAGAAGAGTCACCACCAGTATTTCCGCTCTCATTAGTAGGATTTTGGGATACATTATTTTCTGATTCAGTAGAAGATTTATCTTCGTTTGTAGGTTTTGAGAAATTAGAGCAACCTACAAGGAAAACAAATGAAAGAGTAAAAATAGTACCAATAATAGTTTTTTTCTTAAAGTATTTTAACATAGTAATCCTCCTTCAATTTGAATTATAAGAAGCCAATAGTTCTTATAATATACAATTAAAGATTATGCTTATAAAAAGAGAAAGTCAATTACTATAAGGTTACAATAAAAGTATAAAAATGGTAAAATAATATTAACAATATGACGAACAGTTGTCATATTATTGATATTATAATTTAGGTAAGATTATTAAGAGGAGGTATGTAGAATGCTTGAAAATATACCAGAAGAAGAAGAGCTTAAACATCTTATGGGAGATAACATATTTAGAAACTGGAGTTTAATCAACAAGTTCATAGAAAAAAACTATGAAATGGATATTCTATGGAATAAAGGAGGAAAAACAGGGGTTTATGAGCTTAAATATCGTAAAAGCAGCAAAACTCTCTGTGCTTTATATCCAAAAAAACAAGGGTTGTGTATATTAATTATATTTGGAAAAGTTGAACGCGATAAATTTGAAAATTCAAGAGAAGAATTCTCAGAATACATTAATAAGTTTTATGATAATACCAAACAATATCATGATGGGAAATGGTTATACATAGATAGAGTAGATGATGAAATAGCTAAAGATATAGAAAAATTGTTATTAATAAAGAAAAGACCAAATAAAAAGTTGAAGAGTAGTTAGAGAATTTATAAGAGGTAGAGGTGAGTTGAATTTTTGAGTGATTATAACTATTGACAAGTTAATTTAAAGTATGTATGATAAAAAGTTAAATGTTTTTTGAGAACATCCTGTGCCTAACAATATTATTCTAACTTAAAAACTACAAGTGTACAAGAAAAAATAAGAATGTTTAAGTATATATTTGAAGCTTGGATGTTAGTTAATACTAATATATAGTAGAGGAATATATGAGACTTAGTACTTTTAATAACTAATGCTATAATGTTTTTGGGTAGAGACGTCTTTATACTAATTGCAGATAAATTTGGAGAGTGATTTTAGTGAAAACAGTTTATGAAACTGAAAGGCTTTTATTAAAAGTAGTAGATAAATCTTATGCAGAAATGGTTGTTGATTATTATTTAAGAAATAAGTCCTTTTTAGAAGCCTGGGAACCTGTGAGAAATGAAGAGTTTTATACAAAGCAATATCATGAGGAGCAGCTAGATAAAGAACTAACAGAAATTAAAAATAATAATTCATTTAGACTATGGGTATTTAAAAAGGAAGATGATTCTAAAATAATAGGTTCAATAGCCTTTACAAATATAGTAAGAGGGATATTTTTATCAACTTATCTTGGTTACAGATCAGACAAAGATGAGATAAATAAAGGGTATATAACTGAGGCAATTCAAAAAGGAATTGAAATTATATTTGATGAGTATGGATTGCACAGGATTGAAGCCAATATTATGCCAAAAAACAAAATGTCTTTAAGAGTAGTTGAGAAATTAGGTTTTTATAATGAAGGTTTATCATATAAATATTTAAAGATAAATGGAAATTGGGAAGATCATATACATATGGTTTTATTAAACAATAATATTAAATAAAGGTGTAGAAAATAAAGGAGCACTTCATAAGCGAAGTACTCCTTATTTTTATTTAGAATATTCTCCATACTCGCAGCCAGTATTTTTAATTTCCATATGATCAATAAGAACTTTTTCAGTGCCTTTTTTTTCATATAGCTTAATTTCACCATATCCTGTGCCACCATTCCACAATCTATTATGAAGTTTTTTACCGTTTGGAGCTTCATAATTTATTAAAAGCATTTCTGATTTTGGACATTCTAAGGTTAGTTCCATTATGGAGTCTGAATTACTGGAATTAACAAACCATTTATTAATGCTCTCTCCTTCAGTAAATCCAAACTCTACATTTGATTTCTCCCAAAATTTTGAGAAATTATATTCATACATTTTTCCTTCATAATATAAAGCAACTAAAATCTTTCTATCTAGAGCTACACCTAAAACTTTAGGTTTTCCACCTCCTACCTCAACGGCAGAATTGGTTAAAGTTTTATTTGTAATTAAACTTTTTATATTGCAGCTGCTTATCCATAACCAAGGAGATGTAAAATCTTTTCCCCAGTTTTTATCGGCATAACCATAAGATTTTTCAGGAATAACATCAAAAACCTCACCATCAAGAACAACTATCCCTGAATATTCGGTTTTAATTCCTTCTGCATGCCAAAACATTTCAAAGGCATTTAAGTTACGTAAGGATTTAGAGGCTCCTAACCCAACATTATAAGTAATCTTTTTATCAACAGAAAGCTTCCAAGACATTTGACCAGCATCACACATATATTCAGGGTGGTCTTTAGCATCTTCAGGAGTAACCCTACAGTGGCCTTCTATATGTTTTTCAGTTAATGTACACTCTCCAATTTTCACATTCAAAATATTTTCGTCAGAAGAGAAGGCGTTAATTGGATAAAAGTTATGTATTTGTTTAGCATTTTCACCCCAAACTCCAACCTTAATCAAAGCATAAGAAGGTTTTACTCCATTTTTTATATTCTCAGGAAGTTGTCCTAAAATAGCTTTTTCTCCACCTAAAGCAGGGTTACAAACAAAGTATTCAACAAAAAAGGCTTTAGCTTCACCAGTTTTTGTATTATAACCAGTAAAATTATGCCACCACCAGTCGTACCCTTCTTTAGATAAAGGGCCTTTAAGCATATATAAATTTCTACTTAAATCACTTTTATTCATACTAAACACCTCATTGCAATAATTTTAAATTTATTATAACATAAATAATAACAAAACTTGAGGATTCACAATTCTTAAAGAAAAAATAACCATATTTTAATCTGTTTCTAATTAAAATGGTTAATAATATAAACAATAAGAAAAAGGGGGGGCACAAAATGGATATATTAAGAAGAATACATACATTTGATAATTATATACTATTCACTATAAGTAGACGTATTAAAAATAGATATTTAGATAAAGCGATGCCCATAATAACTAGCTTAGGCAACCTGGGTATTATATGGATTATAATTGCTGGGTTTTTGATGATAAATGAAGAGCGTAGATTAATTGGAGAAGTGGTTCTATTAACTTTGATTATCAGTACTTTAGTTGGAGAAGGAATTATAAAACATATCGTTAGAAGAGCAAGGCCATGTAGTTATAAGGAGAGTATGCACTTATTAATTGACAAGCCTTTATCATATTCTTTTCCATCAGGGCATACCTTATCATCTTTTGCTGTTGCAGAAGTTTTATCAGCTTATTTTGTGCAGTTTAGAATAATATTTTTAGCAATAGCTTTTTTAATAGCTTTATCGAGAATTTATTTATATGTGCACTACCCAACAGATGTATTAGCAGGAATGATAATTGGTATAGTCTGTTCTAAGATAGTGTTTATAATATTGCATGGGGGATATCTTCAGGGAATGATTTTATTAGATAGAATATTTACATATTAGCATAGAAATCTTTATTTTAATGACAGGGAACGTATATTCTGGTATAATGTACAGGCATTAAAATAAAGGGTGTGTTTAGATATGCTAAAAAGAACTCATTTGGCTATGGGAATTGCAACTACAATTACACTCGTCACGAAAGATAATATGCTAATAGCTCCAATAGCATTAGTAGGATCCATAGCCCCAGATTGGGATATATACCTTGGAATAAAACACAGAACCTTTACACATTCATTATTGGCACTTGGGATAAGCTCTTATTTTCTTTATACCTTTAATGAACAGTTAGGAATCTTATGGGGAGTAAATTATTTTACCCATTTGTTTTTAGATTCATTAACTAAGGCTGGTGTTCCATTTTTATATCCCCTTAAGAAAAAACATTATGGTTTTAAATTATTTAAAACAGGTGGAGCAGAGGACTTTTTTATAGGTCTGTTACTTATATACATAATATTTTCTTTGGTTAAATAGAGAAAATATAAGAAAAGAGATTTGTCATGTTAAGTAAGAGTAGTTTGGCAAATCTCTTTTTTTATTCTTTTATGATACTTAACTGTCATTAATGGGAGGTTGTCAATGTTTATAAAAATCTAAAATTAATAAAAATGAAATTTTGGATTTATTGACATTAAATTGTAGTTAGCATACAATAAATATATGAACATATGCTCATATATTTATTGTATATGAATACTGAATTTTTTTTAATAAATGATAAGAATGTTTAGAAATTCTGTTTTAAGGGGGGAATCTAATGGTTATTAAAGAATATGGAGATAAAACATTTCCTAAAGTCGTAATTCTTCATCCAATGCTTGCAGACGGAGTTATATGTATGAATTTATTGAAGGGTTTGGGAAACAACTATTGCTATATAGCACCAGATATTTCATCTCATGGGGAATCGAAATCTAAATTTATTTCTGCATCAAATGAGGCGAGAGAGTTTATAAAATATCTGAAAGAAAATGATTATAAAGAAGTAGATTTAATATTTGGAGCATCTATGGGGGCTGTTGTAGCTCTTTATGTAATAAATGATGGAAGCATTAATTTTAAAACTATTGTTTTAGATGGAGCTCCAATGTATAGTAATTCTTATATTTTGTACAGTTTATTAAAAATTGCAATGATAATTAATCAAAAAAAAGCAAGGAAAAAACCGAAACTTATTATTAAAAAGATGGAGAAATACTATGGCGAATTAGGGGAGGTAATGGCAAAATCATTAATTAGAATTAGTAAAGAAAGTATGATAAATATATTGTGGTCCTGTACTCATTTTAAATTTATGAAGTATTCAGTAAATTTACAGAAAAAAATGTTTTTTGAATTTGGAGACAAAGATTTTTATTCAAAAAGAGCAAGGGTCATTAAAAGAAAATATCCTCATGTTAATATAAATATTAGAAAGAATTATGGTCACTGTGAATTTTTAGCTAATAATTCAAGAGAATATTCAGAAATGATAAAAGGCTATATGAAAATTACAAAGTAAAGACGAGGAGGATGTATTATGAATTTTGTAATTATTACAATTGGTTCACGGGGAGATGTTCAGCCTTTTCTTGCACTGGGCAGAGGACTTAAGAAAAAGGGTCACAAAATACGTATTTGTGCAATGAGTATTTTTAAAGAAGTAATTGAGCAGGAAGGTTTTGAATATGCACCTATGGCAGGTGATGCAAAAGAGATTATGATACGTCTAATTGGGGAACAGGTATCTTCGTTGGAGTATTTTAGAAACTTACCATTCTTATTGAATCCAGTGAAAGCAGAATTTTTATCAAATATTGAAGATGCATGTGAGGGCATGGATACGATTCTTTACAGCACCCTAGGAAGTGTAGCGTATCATGTTGGAGAGAAGCTTGGAATATGCTGCTTTAGATGTTTTTTTGCACCTTTAGATCCAACGTCAGAGTTTCCAGCAATGACTGCACCACGCTCTTTTCTTGGAGGTTGCTATAACAAGCTTACCTTTAAAGGAGGCGATATTTTATGGTCTAATGCTACAAGAAATTTACTCAATGACTGGCGTGTTCAAATGGGATTAAAAAAGATCAAAGCTTTTGAGTTTCCTTATAGGAGTATGAATGGAAAACCTATTACTACGCTTTATGCTTATAGTCCTACGCTTGCACCAAAGCCTAAAGAGTATGGAGAACATCAGCATATAACGGGATTTTGGATAAAGGAATTGGACAAGGAGTGGAGACCAGATGAAAATTTAAAACGCTTTTTAGCTGAAGGAAGCAAACCTATGTACATTGGATTTGGAAGTACAGTAGGTGGAGATTTTAACAGGATTATAAAAGTAGTTTTGGAAAGTCTAAAAATAACAGGGCAAAGAGCAATTATATCTGCTGGATGGCGCAATTTGAAATATGTAGATTTTCCTAGCAACGTTATACAAGTAGAAAATGTACCTCATGAGTGGCTATTTCCTAAAATGTTAGCTGTATCTCATCATGGAGGAGCTGGAACAACGGCAGCTGGAGTGCGAAGTGGTGTACCAAGTATAATTATTCCATTTGGTGGTGATCAGCCTTATTGGGGAGAACGTGTATATGAGATGGGAGTAGGTACTAAACCTATATGGTGTAAAAAATTATCAGTAGAAAACTACACAAAGGCAATTAGGGATGTCCTTAATAATCAGAAAATGAGAAATCGTGCATCTGAAATTGGAGAGGTTTTAAAAAGTGAAAATGGAGTCCAAAATGCAGTTACATTAATTGAAGAAACCCTTAATATGTAGTATTGATTAAGAAATAAATATATTAATTGTTGACAA
>NZ_DCLI01000023.1:0-8440 GCF_002320975.1 Clostridium sp. UBA1652 | reverse complement strand
TGAGCAGGGCATTTTTATGCCAAATATTTCAGCTTTTCTAAATTATTTTAGGGTTTTATGTAAATATGAATCTTAAATTCTATTATGGTTAGCACTTCTTATTAAATGGTTAAACTAGAGTTGGAGTTTAGAAGGTTCAAAATAAGCCCAAAATATATCATCTTGGATTATTAGCTAAAAAACTACTTTTTCATCCTTAACAAAAATTTTCCTAACATAATGGAAAATCTTTGTACCCCAGCATTTGTGAAAACGCTTTATAATTAAATGAAGAATACTTATGAGGGGAGGAGAATCTATGAATGCGAGACAACAACAGATTTTAAAAGCGCTGATTTCAGAAAAGAAGCCAATTAGTGGTGAACAAATAGCCTCTATAATTCAAGTTAGCTCTCGAACAATTCGTAATGATTTAAGAGAAATTGACAATCAGTTAATGAATGCAGGAGCGAATATCGTTTCTGTTAGAAGCCGTGGTTATCAACTTGAGGTTTGTGATGAATGCAAATTCAAACAATTTATTTCTCAATTTATTGAGTTTGAAAAAAATGTCCCAGTTGAACCAGAAGATAGGGTTCACTATTTATTGAAAAAGTTTCTATTAAGACAAAATTATTTTAAAGTAGAGGATTTGGCAGATGAATTATTTGTTAGTAAATCAACATTAAAAAATGATTTAAAGGATGTAAAAGTTATTTTACAGCAATTCAATTTGAAGCTTGCTCAAAAAGCAAAGTATGGATTGAGACTTGCAGGTTCAGAAAGAAATATTAGATTTGCAATTTCAGAGCTATTATTCCGCAGACCTTCTATTATAGAAGAAAAGTTAAAAAGACAGTCATGGCTATTGCCAGAAGATAGTATGGAATTAATTCGAGAGACAGCGCTAAGAGAACTAAAAGCATTTGATCTTAACTTATCTGATATAGCCTTACATAATTTAGTAGTACATATTGCTATTGCCTGCCAACGAATAAAAAGTAAGCAGTACGTGGACAGTTTAAATGAAGTTGAAGAGAATATCCAAAATAAAAAGGAATATATCGTGTCAAAAAGAATTATCAAAAGCATGGAGAAAATGCTGAATCTGGAGTTTCCAAGAGGAGAAATAGTGTATGTAACTATGCACTTATTAGGAAACAGATTGTTATTAAATAAAAACCAGCCAGAACTATTAAATAGTTTTAATTACAATATCATAGAAACTGTTAAACGTATGATAAGCAATGTTGAGGAACAAATGAGTCTCAACATTGGCAATGATAAGGAGCTACTAGTTGCTATTAGCCTACATCTTAAGCCTGCACTTCATCGGGTTAAATATCAGATGAATATATATAATCCAATGTTAGAGGCAATAAAAGTTAACTATCCAATCGCATTTGAGGCTGCTATTATAGCAGGAAAGGTAATTGAGGAGGACTTCGATATTGTCATTAATGAAAATGAGATTGGTTACATTGCACTTCATTTTGGTGCAGCAATTGAAAGATCTAAATTAAAAATAAAACCAAAAAGATGTCTAATTGTTTGTACCACTGGACATGGTAGTTCGCAATTATTACTTTATAAGATGCGTGCAAAGTTTGGTAATAAAATATCAATAATTGGTACAACCGAATTATATAACCTTTCTAAGTACGAAGAAGATGATATTGATTTTATAGTCAGTACTGTTCAATTGCCAAGCACCATCAAGATTCCTCACGTAGTAGTAAGTACACTCCTAGGGACTAGTGAACTAACAGAGGTTGAACAAATGATTGGGGATACTCAAGAATCAATTATAAATAAGTATTTAGTTGAAGAATTAATATACGCACATCTATCATGCAAAACACCTGAAGAAATAATAACCTATCTTGGAGAGGAACTTATTAAAAAAAAGATGACTGAGGAAGAGATTGTTGAAACGATAATGGACAGAGAACAGGTAGCTTCAACAAGCTATGGTAATCTGGTTGCAATTCCTCATCCATTAGAGGCAAAGTCCCCGCATACATTTTGGACAATCGCGACATTAGAAAAGCCAATTGATTGGGGAAAACATAAGGTGCAGTTGGTCTGTCTTCTTCATGTAGCGGATGATAACAAAGAAGAGTTGAAACCGATGTATGATACACTATTTCGATTTATTGACGATCGTGATATTGTTCAAAAAATTATCAATGCTCTAGATTCCTGCACCATAATGAAATTAATAAAAGAGATGTAACCAATTTAACTTGGTAGGATGATTTTTAGTTTTGATTAATTATATATGATTAAAAGGCCAATTTCTTTCCACTAGTAATGGAAAAACATAAACTTTAATTGGAAGCGTTTTAAAATTATAGTTTAGTTAAGGAATTAAATATGAAAAAGAAGGTGACAACTTGGAAAATCAAGAGATTATTATGGGAATTATCATTTACGGAGGAAATGCTAGAAGTTGTGCCATGAGGGCAATAGTAGAAGCTAAAAATGCCCATTTTGAAGAAGCAGAAAAATTAATGGAAGAAGCAAGGGAAGAGTTAAATAAAGCCCATAGAATCCAAACAGATTTAATTCAAGCAGAGGCAAGAGGAGAAAGCTCAGAGGTATCTTTGTTAATGGTTCATGCACAGGATCACTTAATGAATGCCATGACAGTTAGAGACTTATCAATTGAAATTATTGAACTAACTAAGAAAACGATAAACTTATAGAAAGGGGAGAAATTATGAAAAAAATCTTACTCGTCTGCGCAGCAGGAATGTCAACAAGCTTGCTTGTTAGAAAAATGGAACAAGCAGCTAAAGAAAAAAACGAAGAAATAATAATTTGTGCAACGGGACAAGGGGAGGTGAAAAAAAATATTAGAGATACTGATATTTTACTTTTAGGCCCCCAAGTCTCCTATAAAGAAGATAGTTTTATAAAAGAATATGGTGGTGTGAAAGGAATTCCTGTAAAAGTAATTAATACAGTAGACTATGGAATGATGGATGGAAAAAAAGTTTTAGAGTGGGCTTTAAGTCTGATTAATAAATAGTTATCTAAAGTTACGTTTGCTTAGATACTTTATGAGTTAAGTATATTTATTAAAAATATTTGGGGGATTATATATGAGAAAAATAATTTTACTATGTTCTGCAGGTATGTCAACAAGCATTTTAACTAGAAATATGCGACAAGAAGCAGAAAAAATGAATTATAAATGTACGATTGATGCATATGCATTGTCAGAAGCGGTTAATGTTGCAAACGATGCAGATTTTATCTTACTTGGTCCTCAAGTTCGTTATCAGCTTAATACTATCGTTCAAAAGTTTCAACACTGTCCAGTTGAAGCTATTAATGCGACTGATTATGGAATGGTTAATGGAAAGAAAATCATGGAATATGTCAAAAATGTGTTAGGAGATTAGGATTTTGATAAGTAAATAATATTAATTCGTTAATCTCTTCATTGAAAAGAAGAATGATCTATTAGGGGGAGTAGTAGAATGAATAATTTAGAAAAAATACTTGGTCCTGCTTCTAACTGGATAAATAATAATAGAATTATCCAATCCATTTCTAAAGGCTTAATGAGCTTAATGAGTGTTTTGATATTAGGATCATTTGCAACTATATTTCAAAATTTACCTATTGAAGCATATCAATCATTTTTAACTACGAGTGGTTTAGGAGGAATTTTCACGACCTTATCAAATATTACTATTAATCTTCTTGCATTGTATGCTGCATTTAGTATCGCATATACTTATGTAGGTAATTTTTCGGATTATGACTCATTTACAGGAGGATTACTGGGATTATTAGCTTTTTTATTAGTAACACCATTAACCACGACTGGTGAAGGATTTATGGCTATAACAAATTTACCTTTAGAATGGTTGGGAGCAAAGGGAATTTTTGTAGCTATGTTTTGTGCAATAGTATCCGCCATTATTTATATAAAATTATCAGATAAAGGCTTAATCGTAAAATTACCAGACAGTGTTCCAGAATTTGTTGCAAAGTCGTTTAATGGCATTATACCTTCTGTTCTCATTGGTATCCTTTTTGGGGCGATAACACTAGGACTTTCACATACTGAGTTTGAGAACTTTCATAATGCAGTTTATACTTTAATCGGTTCACCATTAAGTGTAATCGGTACAAGTATATGGGCTGGTATTATTATTTATGTGTTGACTGGGTTATGCTGGTTCTTAGGAATTCATGGCATTGCTGTTGTATCTGTCATAATGCCAGTTTGGATAGCAGCAGATGCCGAGAATATGGCAGCGGTTGCAGCAGGGCAGGTAGGACCTAATATTATCACATACAATTGGATTAATGCAGTTTCCTCCCCTGGTGGTGCAGGAGCCACAATCGGCTTAGTAATTTGTGTATTATTGTTTGCAAAATCGTCTCGTTATAAAATATTTGGTAAGGTTGCAACTATACCATCTCTTTTCAATATTAATGAACCTGTTGTTTTTGGATTTCCGATGATGTTAAACCCAATTTTATTCATACCGTTTGTATTTACCCCTGTTTTATACATTATAATTGGGTATATACTTACCTCCATGGGAATTTTACCAATGCCTACCGGTGCAGGCGGTCCTGGAGGAACTCCGCTTATTATTCAAGGATTAATGATGGGTGGATGGAAATATGCAGTTTTTCAGTTGATTGCTACAATCGTGTCTACTTTAATTTACTTTCCATTCTTTAAGGTATTGGATAAAAAGGCGGTAGAGGAAGAAATGAAAAGTAATGATGTAAGTATTTCTGTTTGATAATAAGACTGAACATTATGAATATTAACATTTTTCAGTGGGATACTAGGTAAATTACAATCAAATAAGAATAAGTAAGAGGAAGATGAGTAATCAAGTAGCTTGTGAGAAGAAGGGATACTTGGTTGCTCCTCCCTAATTAAAGTGGATATCACAGCTAAGTTGTATATTAGAAAGAAATGGTAGGGAGAGATAGTGATGAAGAGAGTGAAAGAGGTATTAGATAATAAAAATGATAATTACATATTACCTTTTTTTTGGCTTCACGGAGAAGATAATGACATTTTAAGAGATTATGTAAAAAAAATATATGAATCAGGGATTAAAGCATTCATTGTTGAATCTAGGCCACATCCTGATTTTCTTGGTGAGAGTTGGTGGGAAAACATGGATACACTGATGGAAGAAGCGAAAAAGCTGGGAATGAAGGTTTGGTTATTAGATGATTCTCATTTTCCTACAGGATATGCGAATGGAAGAGTGAAAAATGATTATCCTCAACATATAAAAAAATATTTAAAAATCCATCAGTTAGACTTTGTAGGACCATTAGAGGATGCCACTATATTAGTTAATCGTGGCAATACAAAACAGTTATTTTCAAAAGAGAAAGAATATATACCTGATAAGCTACTAAAAATAATAGCTGCAAAGAGAACAGGTAATAGTAGTTTTGATTCCACCAGTTTTATTGATATCACGAACTTTGAAATTAATGGAATTTTAAATTGGAGTATACCTGAGGGTCAATGGCGCATTTTTGTGTTGATGGAAACAATAGATGGGGGAGAGCCGCAAACAGAAGGGTATTTAAACCCATTGGAATCACAAGCTACTCGAATATTAATTGATGAGGTTTATCAACCTCATTACAAACGCTATCAATCAGAATTTGGCAAAACGTTTGCAGGTTTTTTTTCGGATGAACCGAGATTTGGTAACATGCATGGAGCGGAAGGATCTATTGGAAGAAAGGAGATGGTCTATCCTTGGAGAGAAGGTATGTTAGAAGAATTTTTCTTAGATGATTATGTATTTCTACCTTTACTGGAACCAATTGAGTCTGATGGTAAAGAAAAAGAAGTTCGGTTGAAGTATATGGATATTGTTTCTAAAGAATATAGTAATAATTTTACAGGAGTATTAGCGGAATGGTGTCAGAAAAGAAATGTGGAATATATTGGTCATTTAATAGAAGATAATAATTCACATGCACGACTAGGATATGGAGCTGGACACTTTTTTCGTGCGATTAAACCACAAGATATGTCTGGAATTGATGTTGTTCTTAATCAAATAATGCCAGGAATGGATAAAAATATTAATAAGTCCATAACAAAAATGGGGTGGGATGGTGAATTCTTTCATTATGGTCTAGCTAAAATGGGAGCCTCACTTGGTCAGCTTGATAGAAAAAAAGGGGGCAGAACGATATGTGAAGTGTTTGGAGCATATGGCTGGGCGGAAGGACTTTCATTAATGAAGTATATTGTCGATCACATGCTAGTTAGAGGAGTTAATCACTTTATACCTCATGCATTTAGTCCTAAAACATTTCCTGATCCCGATTGTCCACCACATTTTTATGCTAATGGACATGATCCAGAATTTAGATATATGTATATTTTAAATAATTATATAAATAGGATAAGTCATTTGTTTAATGGTGGGAAACATATTGCGAAAGTAGGTATTCTTTATCATGCGGAAGCTGAGTGGCTTGGTAACTATATGCTGTTTCAAGAACCTGCTCGTGTATTGATGCAACATCAAATAGATTTTGACATTATTCCAATTGATTATGTTATGGAGAGTAAAATTACGAATAACGAATTCCTTATTAACAATAACGAATTTCATACATTGATTATTCCCTATGCAGAATCGTTACCTTTATCATTTATGGAGAAAGTAGAAGCGATGTCTAAGAATGGAATAAGTATATATTTTGTAAATAATTATCCATTATATAGCGAAAAAAACAAAAGGTTGGATGAAAGCTTTTTTAGTGGAACCAATAAGGTTAATTTAGAATCATTAGGAGAGGAATTGAAAATAAAAGGAACGGAACTGATAGTTAGTGAATACCAACCGTACTTAAGATATTACCATTATGAGCATATAGATGGGAACCTTTATATGTTTTTTAATGAAGATCCTTATCAAGAAATCAATACAGTAGCTGAACTTAATTCTGAGAAAGTACTCTTAAAATATGATGGATTTAATAACGAGTTATTGTCATATGATCAATTTAATAAAGAAGGAAAAAAACAAATACCGATACAGTTACAACCTAATGAATCATTGATACTTGTAGATAATAATAAGTTTGAGGGGATGATAACTAAAAATGTAAATCAATTGGAGGGAAAAGAGACTATCCTCCAATTAAAGTGGAAAGTTGAATTTTGTACCGCATTAGAATACCCCACATTTGGTAATTTGCAGGAATTAAATAATTTGATTAATATAAATAAACTTCCTGGTTTGGAATGTTTTTCAGGTAATTTTAAGTATACTTCTACATTTAATAGTATCGATCTAACAGGTGATAGATTTATATTAGATTTAGGAATAGTAAATGAAATTGCTGAGGTAAAACTGAATGGAGAATTGGTTGGAATAAAAATATGTACTCCATATAGTTTTGAAATAACGGATTATCTACAGAAAGGAATAAATCATTTAGAAATCGTAGTGGTGGATAATTTAGGGAAGCAAGAACAGGACTTTTTTTCTCAATTTATACCTATGAAGCCATCAGGTTTATTAGGGCCTGTAAAAGTGATTGAGTATAAAGGTAATTATAGTTAGTAGAAAAGAAATTTAATAGCCTAATACAGGTATTATTTAGTTTGTTAGGCTGATTTAAAGATGATGATGCTTCTTTAAAGAAATGTCTGCTAACCCGCGGCCGCGGGATGGTACTCTTTCTGTTACCGAAGGGCTACTAAGCAGTGGAAAAGGTGAAATGATCGATAGGCGAGGACAAAAAAATCTTCTATGGTAATTAATTAATGGCTATTTCAGTTTTTCTATATCTGAGGTAGCCATTTTATTTTGTTTTTAAAATTATTGGATTACAATTTTAAAACACAAAATCATAAATCTTTTAAAAGGTGATTAATGATGTTTATGTTTGTATAGATAATTGAGAAAACTTTTCTTTATTATCTTTAATGAATAGTTCTATACCAAATCCAGCAAAATCTATTTTTAGTAAAGTCCTTTTCTTTTAATTGAAACTTTTTAATTATTCAAAACGTATTTCTCTAGAAAGGAGGGAGTTAATTCACTATATTTTTTCCGTAAATGCTTTTCTATTTTGTTAATTGCCATGGTGGCAATAATAGTTGGATGTTCGGCTGAAAGGGAACAAGATATAAAACATCTATGGATATAAAAATTACTTAAAGAGATTGTTCAATTAATAATAAAATAATTAGGAAAAGGCAGGTACAACCTTATGATTCAAACAAAAGTTATTTCGGAGAAAAATAAAAAATTCGAGAAACATTTAAATAAAGCGTTAAAGGAATTGGAAAATCATGAAGTAATGGATATTAAGTTCGCTGTGAACAATGATCCTATAACAGAAGAGGGAATTTATACAGCCGTTATATTATATAAAGCATAAGTTTACGAAGAATGCATCCTGTCTGGGATGCTTTTCTTGTCGGAGA